>JAGLTB010000032.1 GCA_023270155.1 Candidatus Heimdallarchaeota archaeon
TTCTTTCAGAACTTTGTCTTGTTTAGCTAGAGAAGCAATGTGGTTAATTGGATTACGAGTCATAAATATGAATTTTGCATCAGGGAATAATTTCTTAATGTACTCCATCCTTGATACATTGTAATTATTCTTTGTGATATAACGTGAACTTTTCTGATTTACTAACAATTTTTTGATTATTTCAATATAGTATTTCTCAAAATCTGGATTTACTGTACTTTTATCCAAAATATCAGATGTTTTTTCTTTCTTTATATTATAGAAAAACCTTATCCAGTAACTTTCTTCAACTGCTTCAGGACTATCACGATTAACAAGTAATTTATCTTTTGAAGTCTTTCGACAGGTTTCTTAAAGATTGGGAGAATATCTGCTATTTTCTGAATCCAATGAGGGATATAGAGATTCACAAGGTGAAGATATTTATGATACGCAACATCAGGATGTTTTCCTAACATTTCTACAGTAATAGTTGTACCTGCTCGAGCTAAACCTAGAACAAAAATTGGTCTTTCAATTACCACTTGTCTTGTTTTCTTTCTCATCCTCTTTGATTCCCAATTGCTCAATTTCAATGTTAATCGGGGATGTTTATTGAAGAATCTAGCAATATAGTACATAGGTACAGGAAAGGTAAACTCCTTCGGTTAATCTTGTTTTTCTTTTGTTTTACTCATCAGTACTCTCATTTTTCTAAGGAAGCTTATAAGACATTATATCGAATTAAAAATATGGATGCGTTTTTCAAATATAGAATAACAAAATTAAAAAACCTCTTTGTATAGAAAAATCGAGATGAAAAAACGAACTAAGATTATATTTATTTCAATTGGAATATTTTTTCTTATAATTATTGCAGGAGGATTAACCTTCTTCCTCACTATTAAGTTCAAGTACAAACCTGTACCTCTAGATCTCGAAAATGCTCCGTCAGAGATTAAAGATATAAGAGAGGATCTTTATCCTAAATTGGTTAATTACTTATTCACTTGGGAGGATATGGTTGATTTTGTTATTTTCTCTCAATATGTTGCAGACAACAGTCCTGTAGTACTTGAATTAGTAAAGGATTGGGATGATATAGTTTGGTTCAATGTAAGTGATGAGGATGATATGTGGTTCTACATTGAAGATGATTCTTTGACAGTAGAAATCGGACCTAATCCTCCTGAGAATTATGGAATTATAATTAACTTAAACTTTGAAACTATGGTAAGAATCATCAAACAAGATGTTACTCCTCAAAAAGCATTTCAGAGGGGAACATTAACTTTTGAGGGAGATTTAAATGATGTTCTTAAGGTAAATCAGATTGTAGAAACTGCTGCAGCAACCATTATGGGTACGTATGCTCCCCCTATTGAAATTACAGATAATTTTGTTATTTCTGCAGATGAATCATCATTGTACACAGAAAAAGGTCTGACTTTGATTCCTTACATTCAAGTTAATTTAAAAGAAGGTCAATATGGTGAGTCCCATGTATCTACTCCAAGTCATGGAAAAGTCTTGATAGTAAATAATAGAGGTGAAATAGTATATGAACTTGAAGATTCGGCACATACAGTTCATAAATTTATAAATTCCAACACAGTAGCTATGGGTGGTCAGGAGGGGTTTATGGAGTTATGGAACTATCAAACTGGAGAAGTTGAGACATTGGATGTGCCTGGTGGGCATCATGATTTTGATTACAATCCTACAACTGACACTTTTATGGTCTTAGAGTATGTTTTTTCTACAGAAACTTGGAATGGATATAATATTCTCTATGATAAATTGGGAGAGTATACAAGAGATGGAGAATTATTATGGGAGTGGGATGGAAGAACAGAATTTCCATTTAATGCTACCCGACACACAAGTTTAGGAATGAATTTAACATTTAGGGGAGGTGCAGATTGGATGCACGCAAATAGCTTTGTATGGGATAAACAAAATGAAGTAGTTTATCTGAATATACGAAATTTAGATACAATTGCTAAAATTAATTATGCTACAAAAGATGTTCTCTGGGAAGCTGGAAGATCGTGTAATTTCACATTATATAATAAACAAAACAATCTTGTTGATTCAATATTTCACTCTCCACATAGTTTAGAAAGAATAGGAGAAGACAGATTCATTATTTTCGATAATGATTTGTACAACACGTCAAATCCTAATTCTATGACTTTAGAAGGTAGTCAAGGATTTTCTAGATTTCTAGAATTCGAAATAGATGAAGAGCAAGAAGAAATGCGGGAACTTTGGTCCTGGGAAATAACTAATCAAACCTATTACCTTCCAGAATCAGGTGGAGACGCAGATAGATTACCTGATGGAAATACGTTAGGAGTATTTGGGAATAAGGCTCTTGTCTTAAACGAAAAGAGTCCAACTATAATAACGGAAGTTACCCAAGATGGAGAAATCGTGTGGGAATTAACAATCAACGGAGTAAATATCACCTATTTCTGGGTTCATCTAGTAGAGCGATTTTATGAACAACCTTTAGTTCAACTTAATGAAGTGGATTTGGATTCAGAATCAAATGAATTGTATCTTAATCTAACAACCTGGAATGGTTACAAGATAGATTCCCTTACAGAAGGTTCACTAAAATTGAGAGCAGGTAAGAAAGTTATTTATGAGAAAGCGTTTAATTTTCTTCCAAAATGGCAACCAAATAACTTCGAAATATCCTTGACTGACGTTAGCTCAAATACCAATAAGATTTATCTCATTATAGAAAATCAGGATGGAATTCAGATAACAGTGGAAATCTTCAATACTGGGTGGACAACCAGGAATACTGTTCTAGTGATAATAATCCCTGTCATTGGTGGTGGATTGATAGCATCAGTTATTATACTAGAAAGAAAGAAGAAGCTATTTTCTCAGATATTTCTCAAGAAAAGCTAGATTCTCTACTTAGATTCTAAAAATACAATCAATTTATCATATTCTTCTAGATCGAATAATTCTTGATGGAATTTAGTAATATCTAATTCTTTGTTAAAACGTTCTTCCCAAATTAACTCAGCAAATTCCTTTGCTCTCAAAGGATCGATTGGAAAATCTTCCCTATTCATAATACTTCCGAATTCAAGTTCTATATCTTCGGGAATTAGGTATTTTGGCTTCTTTGATTTAAAATAATCAAATAGAGCTCGGAAGACCTCATCATCCAGTACGTTCTGAGCATAAACGAAGGCTCTTTCTATTTCGACTTTGCTACTTTTATCTACAACATATTGCATTTCTTCTTCTTTGGTTGCGGAATATACTTGAGACTCTACAAGTTTTTCTACTTTCTCTTTTTCCTCTTCAGCTCTTTGTCTGAATTTCCAATCCTCTGGAGCTATTTCTAAGGCTTTTGTATATCCTTCTATAGCTTCATAGAATTTCAGTTGTTTGACCAGTAAAATAGCATAATTTAACCATAAATCAGGTTCTTCTCTATTTGTTTTAAGGCACTTAAGAAGTATAGAAGTTGCTTCGTCGTATTTCTCGTTTTTACTCATAGCTGCAGCTAGATTAATGCCTGCGGTTACTCTAGCTGGATCACATTCAAGGGCTTTCTTATAATGTTCGATTGCCTTATCTATATCCTGTTTTTCATGGAAGTAAAGATCTGCTATCTTTGAATGAGCGCTAGCGTTTGATGGTTCTAATTTGATAACAGCTTCAAATTGCTCAATAGCTTCATCGGTTTGTTTCAATTTGGCATAAATCAGACCTAGGTTATTATGTGCGGGAAGATTTGTATCATCAAGTTGTAGGACTAAATTATAAATTGTTACAGTTTCATCAATCAAATCGAGTTTATGGGCAAGCGTTCCAATAAAATTCAGAGAAGTAAGATTCTCTAATTCGCTAACTTCCTCTGGAAGCTTAGAAGCTATAAGAAAAATGATGTTTTTCAGATATTCAGTTTCATCATCAGAGAATTGGTATTCAACAAACATTTTCCAGTCTTCTTCATCTATCCCCATTAAGATATGAAGATGATCTGTAAGTTCATCAAGTACACCAGATATTAAAGCCTGTATCTCATTTCTTGCATCAACATCTTGTTTGTCTATTGAAGACAAGTTTTGGGTAAGCATTAATAGATTCTTCAAAGAGTTCTCTATTGGTGCATCTTTTAATTCGATTAACTTGAAATCCTCATCAACTTCTTCAACCTTTTCAATAGGAGCTTCTTCTACGATTTCTTCAATAATCTCTTCAACAGCTTCCTCAGGTTCTTCTATTTCCTCCATTATTTCTTCAGGTTCAGGTTCCGGAGGAGGTGTGGGAATAGCTTTAGGGATTGCAGGGATGCTCTGAGTTAATACTCCATTTACAGGATCTACACCCACTGTTTCTATTGATTTAAGTTCAGTTATTTCTCCTACAGAAAATTCTTCCAGGTCGAAGCTCATTTCAGTAGAAGTACCTAATAGGACTGGTACTGCGTCTTGTGCAGTAGGAATTTCGGTTATTGTTTCCTCAACTTTTTCAAAGTGTTCATCAGTTAATGGAGGTTCTTCCATATCTGGAGCAGAAATTTCTTCTACTGGACCAATTTTATTTAATAGTTTTTCAGCTTTCTTTCTAACGCCCATTCTCTCAGAAGTAGAAGCAGTTTCTATGATTGAAACCAGCTCTGGAGAAGTTGAACTTAAAATCGCGAGTATATCTAGGGCATTGATGATAACAAGATCATCTGGATCCTTTTGAATTAAATTAGTCAGTTTAGAAACTGCAAAAACAGCATGCTCTCCAGCATCTTTTAGCTTATGAAGAGCATCTAATCTCTCAATGAAGTGCTTTGAATTCAATAATTTGAGAATTTTCTTCTGCTCACCTTTAGGTAACATATTATCCCAGCATAAAATATATGTAAACTGTGTTTAAAAATAATTTCAAAGTGCTAGGAAGTACAAAAAATAAGGAAAAAAGAGGTTAGAGGTTGAGTTGAAGGTGATTCATGAAGAATTTACAGTGTTCTCGTAAGGTTGTACTAGGAATGTGAAGATAACGAGATATCTCTTCTTTAGTAATTAATGGTTGTCCAACATATCTTTTTCCTATCATGTTGGTTGCAAGAAATATAGCTGCAACACTGAAAGTTGAGGGTTTTCTTCCGTTTGCTTTGATCTCTGTAAGTTTGGTTGCTATTCTTTCGATAGATGTAAGCATCTTGTCCACATTAAGCTCATCTTGAGGATTGATCTGACTTAACCTACTCCTGATTGTTTCATTATTTCTAAGTTTAGCCATCATTTTAGGTACAAACTCTTTAGCAGAGCTGGATCGATAGTTCATGTTATTTTCGATGATATAATCTCGGACAGCTTTAGCAGATAGTTTACACTGATATGCTTTGAAAAGATTGACTATATCATTGATTGATGTAGCTTTACCTTGATTTTTCATATATCTAATTGTTAGAGCTGCTGCAATGAGGAAGATATTATTGACTTTTTTTCCTTTTCTTCTCTCATCATTATATTTCTTCTTTAATTCGAACATTATATCGTTACGTTGATTCTCGCTCAAACCTATCTGAGTCAATATTGCTAAAAGCCTTGATTTATTCTCAGATACGGCATCATATTGACTATTCTCTGTATTAAACAACCTTCTGTACTTATCTCTCTTCTCAGCAGTATATACATCATTTACTTTGAAATATGTTGTTTTACCTCTTCTGGATTCAGGAGAACCTATTCTTTCTCCATCCTGTCCTCTTTCGAGGAAGTGACTTCCTTCTAGTATCCTGTCATATACAACCCCACAAGATTGGCATACAATATCTGACCTTGTAGTGGTGAAAGAAGACGACCCACAATCAATGCATACTTGGTCAATGACTATAATTTCTGACATCTTATATCCATCAAACAATCTCGTTTAACCACTTATATACTTTAGACGGACACCTCATTGAAAGTGAACTGAGTGCATATCTTGTACGCTTGTTTCATCACTATTTTGTCGTCACTTCCAGCTTTTTTTTGAAAGTGAAAGTGTTTATTTAAAGGGTGAAAATATACGGAAAATACCCTGTAATATTGACCTTCTTTTCTTGATAACGAATATATAATACTATAGCTTAATTCTTTTAATGGTACCTGATGATCAAAAATTTTCTTCATCTTTGTCTGGTTCTATTACATTTCAATCTTTCAAAGGGTATATTGAGTATTCAGGTATATTTCTAATACTAGCAAGCAGTTTTCTTCCTCTCCCTGGTTTTATAATCTCTTTGGGTGCTATTTTCCTTCTGATTTCTATTGTTCTTCTATATAGGGGAATTGGATTCTTGGATTCTTTGATGGAATCTTCAAAAAGGATAATGATTATTTCGAGATTGTTTCTTATGTTTTGGGTTCTACTTTATGTTTCAACTCATATAATTCACATTATTTTCTTTTTTCTACCTTCATATTTATTCCTAATTTTATTCATAATACAATCAGCAGTGCAAATAGTTACTTTCATTTCTCTCTACATATTCTTTCAGCAATTTAATAGAACACATTTAAGAAAAAATAAATCTTTCAACTGGATATTTATAATATACACAGTTTACGGAATAATTAGAATTGTTCCTTTTATCAATTATGATTCATTTAGTAAAGTATTTTGGTACATAACTATAATCAATAGCATAATTTTAGTTTTGGTAGGAATAGTTCTAATCAGAACATCAGTTTTAATGGCAAGAAAATTCAGAGACACAAATCAAGAGTCTGAATTGATTTGAAGACAACCTTTTTATTTTCTTAATCTTTTTGAAATTATTGAGAATCCAAGATCCTTTCCTCTTTCCCTTCAAGCGATTGAATGATTTTTTTTCTTCTTTGATTGAATCTAATAGTGCTTGGTTTTATCTTCTCAATAAGCTTCTTTCATTTTCACAAAATGATTATTTGATCTCAACAATATTCGATTCATGTCCTTTTAGTCTTAAAGAGTATTCCGAAGAATCAGAGAAATTCTACAAAGAACAAGATTTTTCTCGTTTCTCTTTCTCCTTACAAGAGCATGATTCAGCTACTCATCTTACCCCATTTCATCTATCATTTTATTCAGAATCCAAAGCATCAGCAAAACAAAAAGGACAGTATTTTACTCCCTCATACATCTCAGATTTTATTGTAAAAAAGTCGTTGAAATATTTACTATCATCAAATTCGAACCTAACTGAAATGGTTTTTGGAGATATTGCTTGCGGTTCAGGAAATTTGCTTATCCCTCTTCTTAATCAATTATACAATTTGTCACTAATTCAATTAAATACTGTAGAGTTCTCCAAATTCATCTCAACCAACATTTATGGGTTTGATACTGATCCTATTAGTTTGTGGATATCTAAGATGCGAATATTATTCTTTCTAACAGATAAAATCCCCGATTTTTCCCCCAGCGTGGTTAATTTGAATCTCTATCATTCTGACACACTTAAAGCTCTCAAAATTAACAGAAATAAGGAAGTTGATGAAGCATTCTTTGATCTCATAATACTAAATCCTCCGTATATAAATTATGGACTTAGAAATGCACAAAAGTATGATAAGGAATTCAGAAATTTCCTTCGAAATCGCTTCTTTTCAGCGGAATACAAATTAAGTCTTTATCCAATCTTTATGGAACGATCTATCGAGTTATTAAAAGACAATGGAATACTTGGAATTATTACTCCGGATTCCTATCTTTTAGGTAGATTCTATTCAAAGATTCGTTCCTATCTTCTTCAAAATACTAACATATTGGATATCTCCTTATTGGGATTCGAACCTTTTACAGGAGTAACTTTGGGAAGACCAACTATTACATTTCTGAAGAAGACAAATATTCCTCCTAAACTTCCTTTTCCTACTCGATGGATACCTTCCTTTTCCTCTTTTGTTGAAGAAAAATGGAAGGAATACTCTAATAATCAAGACGAATTCTCATCAAATTTCCACAATCGATTTCATTTGTTTTTTAATCAACAAGATGAGGAGTTTATTAAGGATTGGAAGAATAAATCCTCTAAGCTAATCCAAGATATTGTTTCAATACATACAGGGATTAGGAGTAAGATTGGGCAGAAGAACATAATCTCTAAAACCAAAAAAAGTCATACTTGGAAAAAAGGGATTATTTCAAGCAGTCAAGTTAAACCTTTCTTTCTAGATAATCAAAATCATTGGATTAACGTCGAACCTTCTATTTTATGGGCAGGAGGGTTTAAGAAAGAAGTAAATGAGAATCCCAAACTATTAGTACGACAAACAGGGTATCAGATAGTTACGTGTGTTGATTTGGATGGATTTTACCATTTGAATAATTGTCATTCAATATCTCCTAGAAGTAAGGAAACGAATCTGTTCTCTTTGGCAACTATTCTTAACTCTACTGAATTTAACAGACTTTATCATATCTTGAGTATGGAAAAAGGAAGAGCGTTAGCACAAGTAGATATTGAATTTCTACTAAAATTACCAATTCCAACTATCATAAAAGAAGGTGAGAAGAAGCTTGAAGATTTCTACTGGATGAAAAATAAAACTGCTATGAAAGATGATTCTTTTGTAAGCTATTCACTTTTTGATTTAATTGAAAAAACTTAATTACTAACTAGTTATAAAGGGTGTGTAAAATATCAAATAAGGTCTGAATTATGCTTAAGAAATTTACAAGAAACATGCAATTTTTATTCTTCTCTCTTCTTCTAATACATTCGTTCTTTCCTCCGTTCAATATCGCGGGATCTGAGGATATAAACGAAAGAGAAATTCTAAGTTCTGAGCCATTAGACAGTCAAAAACTAGCTGAAATACCTTTTGAGAATCCACCTAATCTTGATTATATTGATAAAAACGATATGAATGTTTATACAACTTCAGATAGGTTTGAAGGCTATAACCTTTTTGTTGTTAACCGCTTGTATACTAAATATAATGATATTGTACTCTTAATCACGGATATGGATGGCAATGTGCTCAAAGAAAAATATCTTGGAACAAAAACTTATACTACATTATATGTTTCACCTAAGTTCATTAATGCTACGCATATTCTTTATGGAGCTCCTGAAGGAGCAAGACTTTGGAATTATTATACAGATGAAGATGTGTCTTTAGGATTTTATGGACATCATGAGTATGAATACAATCCTCTACAAGATACTTTTTTCACTATCAATAGTTATGCTGAAATTATAGATGAAATAAGTTATTATTTTGATTACATCCAAGAATTCGATTCAACGGGAAACAAAATTTGGGAATTAAGTACATATACATTTCAGACTATTGATATGTGGTGTTATTATGAAGACAACATTATCTATAGTCCTGATATCTCTCATTCTAACTCACTCTTTTTCGATGCTGAGGAAGATATGCTCTATATTAATTCAAGAAACACAAATACTTTCTACAAAATAGACCATAGTACTGGTATAGTAGAATGGGCTCTTGGAGAATATGGAGATTTTACTCTATATGATTTAAAAGGTAATGTGAAAACTAATTTGTTTTATCATGCTCATGCAGTTGAAAAGATTGATGATTATAAATTCCTCTTATTCGATAATGATAACCATAATCAAACTGATTCAGCAAGCACAATCTCCAGACTCGTTGAAATTACTATTGATGAAAATACAATGACTGCTAACGAAACTTGGACTTGGGAAGCTCCAAGTAACTACTATAGTAATTATTGGGGAGATGCTGATCCACTTCCGAATGGGAATGTTTTTGGAACATTTGGAACCTTTGAGCATGCTGGCTATATTAGTATCGGAGCTAGAATGATTGAAGTTAATCCAGAAGGTGATATTGTCTGGGAGACAAATTTCCCTATGACAAGTTATCATTATGGAATATACAGTGCTGAAAGATTTGGTTTTTCACCTTTTATTAACGCTTCTTCTAAACTCTTTGCAGGTTCAGGAACAGAAGTATCAGCTACCTTCCAGACCTGGTATAATTTCCGAACAAAAATAAAAATGATAGGATCTTATGAGCTTTATTTAGATGATTCTTTAATCGATACAGGTACTGTTCAGTTTGATAAGTTTTGGCGTGCAAAGAACCTCACTTTTGTATTAGGTATTTTACCTGATGGTGAACATAATCTTACCGTTGCTATTGCAGATGAAGCTGGGCATACTACTATCAAGACGATATTCATTAATATAGGACCATTCTACATTGAAAGAACGGGGCCAACAGAGATGGAAATTGGAGAAACAAATTCGATAATCAGTTGGTCAGGTTACGCTGTAAGTCCTTTGGAGTTCAATTTGACTATTAATGATACACATGAATTCACTGACACTTGGAGCGGTGAGGTTGTTGAATACAACCTAAATGAATTAACAGCGGGGATATATAATTTCACAGTTCAGCTTTACAACGGAACGGATTTACTTTTTAATGAAACTTTTTGGGTTACTATCTTCCCATATTCTCCTCCTGTTTTTAACAGTTTTCCAAGCGATCAATCAATAACTTGGAATGACTACTTGATGCTCTCATGGAGTGTCTCAGATTCCAGTCTTTACAGAATAGAACTCTATTTTAATGACACATTAGCAAGCCAAATTGAGTTTTCAATTCCTCCATTAGGCTATGTTTTTAATTATGTTTTTCCGCTTATCGATGAAGGAAATTATAATGTCACTTTACTTGTCACTGATAGAACACTAACAAGTGTTTCAAAGACAACATGGATAGAAGTTACTCCACCTAGTCCTCCAATTATTTCTCAGTTTCCAATGAATGATTTTGTTCTTTGGGGACATCAAAACACTAGTTTCATCTGGGAAGTTCATGGAGAAAGTGATTCTTCTTGGCAATTATTAAAAAATGGAATCATATTTGCTAGTGGAGTTCTTAGTAATAAAATAATAGAGATTTCTATCGATGATTGGTATAATATTGAATGGTATCCAGAAACATATAATCTTACATTGTTTGTTGAAGATACTTATGGAAATTCTACAATTAGCACAGTTATAATTAAAATAGCAATTGCAGGAGATCCTTATGTTGACGCTTTTATTCAAAGTGCTTCCCTTTACTACTACGACGGTGAAAATGCGATAGGAGCGCCCGATGATGAATGTGCACAAATCTTTGCAGCTTATAGTAATGGATATCTTACTCTAGATATGGGAAGAAATGAAGAAATTGTTGATGGAGATGGAGATGATTTTACGATAATATCATCAGCAGGTCAATTTGATTGTTGGGTGGGGAATAATCTTGAAGAATCACTTGTAGCTATTGGATCAGGTGAAGGAAATACTTCTTTTGATTTGAATGCTAAAGGCTTAGATTCAGCTAGATATGTGAGAATCGATTTTACTAGAGGTATAATGGTCAGAGTTGATGCAGTAGTAGCTTTGAATTATCTTATTCAAGAATCTGATTTTGAAAACCCTGAAATTATCGGACCAGATGATTTTGTTATATATAATAATGTAACTTTTTTCACCATTTCTTGGCTGCTTTATGATATTACTCCTTTCAATTTTTCGATAACCATAAATGATGAAGTTTATGATTCAGGTTCATGGAATGGTTCTGATATCACGCTTACATACGATTGGGATGAATTAGGTTTATATGAAGTCGAACTTGTTCTTTATGATATTTTTGGGAATCATGCTTCAGATATTGTCAATATTCAAGTTGAAGATACAGAAGGAATAAATAGAGCAAGTAGACCATATTTGTATTTCTTATTTCTTCTCTCGTTAATAGCAATTCCTATATTTCTCTTTATCAGGAAAGGAAGATTATAATTCTAGTCTTAGACTGTTACATTCAATATTTTTTAAATAACAGTTTTGGGTCAGAAATGATAACTAGTGACAACCTACGATAACTACGAATTTAAAGAAGAATCATCTTCAGGGTTTCTCTTTCTGAATTAATTGAGAAAACTTAATTATGGATTAAGTATTTAGAGTGTGTAAAGGATTATATTGAGGTCTGAATAATGTTAAAGAAATCAACCAAATACTTACAGTTTCTATTGGTTGTTCTTCTCTTGCTAAATCTTTTTCTCTCTCCATTCACTATCTTGTCAGTTGATGAGGAAAACTGGGATGAAGTCAGAGATTCTTCTACATCAAACATTCAAAAAATAGCTGTTAATCCTTATGAGGATTTAGTAGAATTGGGTTACATTGAAAAAGACGATATGAATGTTATTACAACTTCTGATAGATTTGAAAGCTATAATCTCTTTATCGTTAATCGAATGAGCGGGGGATCATACGATATTGTACTAGTCATAGTTGATATGGATGGTAATGTGTTGAATGAGAAATATCTTGGAACTACAGTTGGTGTTACGTACGTTTCAGCTGAATTCATCAATGCTACTCATATTTTATATGGAGCTCCTGCAGGAGCTAGACTTTGGAATTATTACACTGATGAGGATATTTCTTTAGAATTTAAAGGACATCATGACTATGAATATAATCCTCTACAAGGAACTTTTTTCACTCTCAATAGACATATTGAAGTAATAGATGATATAGATTATTACTTTGATTATATTCAAGAATACAATTCAACTGGAAGTCTTATTTGGGAATTAAGTACATATACTTTCCAAACTATTGATATGTGGTGTACATGGGGGGATACTATTAATGGAAGACCCGATGTATCTCATTCCAACTCAGTTTTTTTTGATGCTGAGGAAGATATGATTTATCTTCATTCAAGAAATACAAATACTTTCTACAAAATTGATCATAGTACTAGTACAGTGGTATGGGCCCTTGGAGAATATGGAGATTTTACTCTTTATGATTTAAAAGGTAACGAAAAAAATAATTTGTTTTATCATGCTCACGCGCTTGAAAAAATTGATGATAATAAATTCATGTTATTCGATAATGATTATCATAATCAAACTGATATCACTAGCAAAATTACCAGGCTTGTTGAGATAACAATAGATGAAAATACAATGACTGCTAATGAAACATGGACTTGGGAGGCTCCAAGTAATTATTATAGTGGTTACTGGGGAGATGCTGATCCTCTTCCAAATGGAAACACCTTTGGGATATTTGGAACATTTGAGCATGGAGGTTATCTTAGCATAGGAGCTAGAATGATAGAAGTTAATCCAGCTGGTGATATTGTCTGGGAGATGAATTTTCCTATGACAAGCTATCGTTATGGGATATATAGAGCTGAAAAATTTGGCTTTTCTCCATTTATAAATGCTTCTTCTGAACTTTTTGTAGGTTCCGGAACAGAAGTTTCAGCTACTTTTCAGACCTGGTATAATTTTCGATCAAAAACAAAAATAACAGGTTCATATAATTTGTATTTGGATGAATCTTTAATCGACACAGGACCTGTGCAATTCGATGAATTTTGGCGCACAAAGAACCTCACTTTTGATTTAGGTATTTTAGCTGATGGAATACACAATCTAACGATTGCCATTGCTGATGAAGCAGGTCATTATTCCATAAAAACCATGCTTATAAAAATCGGTCCATTCTTTATAGAAAGAACCGGTCCAACAGAAATGGAAATAGGGGAAGAAAATTCTATCATCAGTTGGTTTGGTTACTCTGCAAGTCCCTTGGAGTTCAATTTAACTATCAATGGAACAGATGAATTCACTGATAATTGGAGTGGCGAGATTGTTGAATATGATTTAAATGAATTAACAATAGGAATACATAATTTTACGGTTCAGTTTTTCAATGGAACTGATTTAGTATATAATAATACATTTTGGGTTACAATCTTCCCAAGTTCTCCTCCTATTTTCATCAATTCTCCAAGTAATCAAACTATTACTTGGGGTGACGCTTTAATGCTCTCTTGGAATGTTACGGATTCCAGTCTTTACAGAATAGATCTCTATTTTAATGATATAAGAGACAGTTACATTGAGTTCTCAGCTTCTCCACCATATTATGTTTATGATTATGTTTTTCCACTTGTCGATGAAGGAGATTATAATGTAACTTTAGTAGTTACGGATAGAACCTTAGGGTCTACGTCAAACACAACGTGGATAGAAGTAACTCCACCGAGTCCTCCGATTATTTCTCAGGCTCCGATGAATGATGTAGTTTCTTGGGGACAAAAAAACGCTAGTTTCATATGGGAAGTTCATGGAGAAAGTGATTCTTCATGGTTATTACTAAAGAATGAAAGTATTTTTGCAAGTGGGATTCTTAGTAATAAGATAATTGAGATTTCTGTTGATGATTGGTATGATAGTGAGTGGTACCCAGGAAAATATAATTTAACATTGTACGTAGAAGATAATTATGGAAATTCTACAAGTAGCACAGTTCTCATCAAAGTAGTAATTGCAGGAGATCCTTATGTTGATTCTTTTATTCAAAGTGCTTCCCTTTACTATTTTCAAGGGGAAAATGCAATAGGGGCACCTGATGGTGCAATGGCTCTAATCTTCCAAGATTATGGTAGTGGGTATATTACTTTAGATATGGGGAGAAACGAAGAGATTACAGATGGGGATGAGTTTGACTTTACTATAATTTCAACAGCTGGTCAATATTCTTGCTGGGTTGGAAATAATCTAGAAGAATCATTCATTTACCTTGGGTCAGGTGAAGGAAATTCTTCATTTGATTTGAGTACTAAAAATCTAGATTCTGCTAGATATGTGAGAATCGAATACATTTCAGGAGGAATGGCTTATATAGACGCAGTAGTAGCATTGAATTATCTTATTCTTGAATCTGATACGGAAAATCCTGAAATCCTCGGTCCAGATGATTTTACAATATATAACAATATAACTTATTTCACTATTTCATGGCAGCTTTACGATTTAACTCCTTTCAATTACTCAATAATTATAAATGAAGAAATCTACGATTCAGATCTATGGAATGGTTCTGATATCACTCTTACATACTACTGGGATGAAATTGGATCATATGTAGTTGAACTTGTTCTTTATGATATCTTTGGGAATCATGCTTCAGATACAGTTAATGTTCAAGTTGAAGATCAAGATGGAACAAATAAAACGAATAGACCGTATTTATATTTCTTATTTCTGCTCTCGTTAACAGCAATTCCTCTATTGTTCCTTATTAGGAAAAGATGAGTATAGTGTTAATCTTATACTGTTACATCCAATATCTTTTAAATATTAATTTAGGTTTAAAAGTGATAACTAGTGACAATTGACGAGAACTACGAATTTAAAGAGGAATTTGACATTCTTTGTCAAAGTGCAAAGAAAGCCAGTGCTGAGCTATTAAAAATCGTCGAGAAAGGATTTGATAAATCTTTTAAAGCAAATGACGACCCAGTGACTACTGGTGATTTTACTGTCAATAATATACTTCAAGAAGAATTTTCCAAGCATTTTCCTGAGATTGGCTGGTTATCTGAAGAAACTAGAGATAATGCGAACAGACTAGACAAAGAATTTGTCTGGATTGTAGATCCAATAGATGGTACAAAAGAGTTCGTAATGGGTATCCCCGAATATTCAATCTCTGTTGCATTAGTTAGAAATGGTTCTCCAATTATGGGGTTGATTCTCAATCCTCTAAGAAATGAGATTTATACTGCAATTAAAGGAAAAGGAGCTTTCTTAAATGAGAAGCCTATTCAAGTAAAAGAAACTCTTGATGAAAAACCCACAATTGTAGCAAGTAGATCTGAAATAAAAAGAGGAGAATTTGAGCCATTTGAAAATGTTTCGAAAGTTGTTCCAACTGGTTCTATTGCATATAAATTAGCACTTGTTGCTGCGGGAAGAGCTGACGGTACTTTCAGTTTAGGTCCAAAAAATGAATGGGACATAGCTGCTGGGTGTTTGATTGTTGAAGAAGCTGGAGGAAAGGTTAGTGACAAACATGGACATGGTTTTAAATTCAATCAGAAAGACACTCTTGTAAATTCCATAGTTGGAACATCGAAAATTGCATCTGAGCAAATATTTAGTATGATTCAAAAAGAGATGAATTAAAATGAATGAAAGAAATGAGCTTATCCCACCCCACGGTGGAAAAATAATTGATTTAATAGTTAAAGATGAAAAAATCAGATTTGATCTTGTTGAGAAAGCTAAAACTCTTACAAAAATAAATCTTGATGAGAGAGGTTTAGCAGATTTGGAATGTATAGCAACTGGTATTTATTCTCCTTTAAAAGGTTTCATAGGAGAAGAAGATTATATAAGTGTATTAAATGAGATGAGGTTAGCTGATGGAACAGTTTGGCCAGTTCCTATAACTTTAGGAGTTAGTGAAGAAATTGCTTCAAAATTAAAGGTTGGAGATGAAGTTTCACTAATGTGGGATGATGTTCATATTGGTTTGATGAAACTATCCAGTATCTATAAACCTGATAAAAAAGAAGAAGCAATCAAAATTTACAAAACAAAGGATATTACACATCCAGGAGTAGATGCTCTCTATAAAACTGAAGATGTTTATCTTGGTGGTGAAATTCAATTAATTGAAGAATTACCTCACAAAGAATTCAACGAATATAGATTTACCCCCAAACATACTAGAGCAATCTTTGAAGAGAAAGGATGGAAAACTGTTGTTGCATTTCAAACAAGGAATCCTATCCATAGAGCTCATGAACATCTTCAAAAAATAGCTATTGAATATGTCGATGGATTGTTCATAAATCCACTTGTCGGTGCTACAAAGAAAGATGATATTTCAGCTTCAGTACGAATGGAATCTTACAATATTATCTTGAACAGCTACTATCCAAGAGAGAGTTATTTTTTAGGTGTCTACCCAGCAAATATGAGATATGCAGGACCCCGTGAAGCAATTTTACATGCAATCTCCAGACAAAATTATGGTTGTTCTCATTTCATTGTAGGCAGAGATCATGCAGGTGTAGGAGATTACTATGGAACATATGAAGCTCAAGAAATTTTCGAGCAATTTACAAAAGACGAGTTAATGATTACTCCAATGAAATTTGAGCATGCATTTTATTGCAGAATTTGTGAACAGATGGTTACTAAACGAACCTGTCCTCACGGTAAAGATGCTCATGTTTTCTTATCTGGAACAAAAGTTAGAGATATGCTGAATAATGGAGAAATGCTCCCTCGAGAATTCACTAGACCTGAAGTAGCAATGATTCTGATTGATTCTGTGAATAATAAAAGAGGATACAAGCTTGAACAAAAGGGTGTATCTATGCTCTTTACAGGTCTCTCTGGTTCAGGAAAAACTACAATTTCCAAAGCTTTAGCTGAAGAACTGAAAAAACGTGGTTATAAAGTAGAAAGATTAGATTCAGATATTGTCAGACAAAACCTAAGTAAAGGACTAGGATTTAGCAAAGAAGATCGTGATGAAAACATCCGAAGAGTAGGTTTTGTTTGTCATCTTATGAGTAGAAACGGAGTCATTGCTATGATGGCAAATATTGCTCCCTACATATCTGTTCGTGAGGAAATCAGACAAAGGATTGGTGATTTCATGGAAATCTATGTAAAATGTCCTGTAGAAGTCTGTGAAACACGAGATCTCAAAGGTCTTTATGCCAAAGCTCGTGCTGGTGAAATTACTGGTTTCACTGGAGTAGATGATCCTTACGAAGAACCTCAAGCTCCTGAAGTTGTTTGTGAAACTGATAAAGAAACCATAGAGGAAAGCGTTCAGAAAGTTATAGATAAAATGGAAGAGCTTGGTTACATTGAACCATTCAAGATAAAAGAACCTATCTAGTTTTTTTCTATTCTTTTATTCTATTTTTTATTGTTCTTCATCGAAGAAATATAATTGCCATCCTATTCCAAATTTATCCTTGAAGCTTGCATAATAAGCTCCCGAGGACTTCTTATCTAGTTCCATAAAAATCTTACAATCCAATTCTTTTGCCTTATTGTAAGTTTTTTCTATTTGATCTTTCGAATCAAGATCAAGTAAAATATCAACTTTTCCGCTTCCTTCTTCCAGTGTTCCACCTAAACCATCAGATAAATAAATAGTATTTCCATAAATTTCAATTGTTGCATGCATGGTAGAATTTTCGTAATTAAAATCATCAGCAAAACCAAGTTGTTTGCACATCTCTTCAGTAAAAGGTTCATGACTTTTTAGTTCTGCATCAAATAATTTCTCGTAAAGTGCTATAGTTTTTTTACCATTTTTTACCATTAAATAAGGCATAATTTTTACCATTTAATCACCTTTTCAAAATTCTTTTACCTATTTGATATATTTAAAACCGATGAATTACCAAAAATTAAGGTGGTAGGAAAAAGGATACCAAAATAAAAATTAATACTAATATGAGAGAGATTCCAACAATTAAGGAAACTTGTTTTCCTTTCAATTTTCTTTTTAGCCATGTTCCGATACCTGCTCCTACAGGAAGGGAAAGAGCTAAAGTCAAAAACAGAAACCTATCTATATGACCTTCAACTATATGTGTAACTCCACCAACCATTGCTTTTATCAAAACTATTAATAATGATGTTCCTGCAGCCATTAAAGGAGGTATACCAAAACCTAATATAAGTAATGGAGTGTGCACCCACCCCCCACTTAAACCAATTAAACCAGTTAATACTCCACTTAATAAACCAACTAAAGCAATAACTGGTATACTCACCTTATATGTGAAATTTTCTTGTTTTAGAGTAATATTCGGTTTAAGTGATGCTATTATTTTCATTAAGGATGGTTTTTTTTCTTCTTCAATTCTAATTTCATCAGTCAACGCATGTTTAATCATTCTATAACTTAGCAATGCTGCTATTACGCAGATAACTATTAGCAATGCTAGTTCAGGCACTCTATCTGAAAATAACGCACCTATCAAAGCACCTATTGAAGCAGGAATTGCGAAAATAATTGCTAGTTTGTAATCGATTTCTTTTCTTCTCCAAGCGCCTAGGACTCCCACAATTGAGAACACAATTACCGCTAATAAGGTAGAGCCTACAATAATGCTAAATTCATAGTCGAATAGTACAAATATGAAAGGTACCAAAAATACACCTCCTCCAAAGCCTGCGATAACACTAACGATTCCAACAACTAAAGCAACAATTGCGATAATAGCAAGAATTGTTGGAGTACTCACATTCTTGAGTATATCTTACTGTTTTTAATTGTTTCTTTGAAGAAAATCCTACCTCTCCTTTAAACAGATAAATTAATAACTTCTAATTTAATGTTGAATATGTCCAGATGACAAAGTCAGCTAAATCCCTTAAATCTCTGTATACACAGTTTATACAATTTGAGGTGGATAACCATTTATTTGCAAAAAGAATAAATAGTATTTTCTTTTGGGAAAGAATAAGATTCACTGTCTTTATGAAACTTTTTCTAACACTTGTAAACGTTAAGGAGGTTGACAAAGAAAGAATTAAAGATGAGACTTCTAGAATAGTAAATTACTTCTTGAAATTCCGAAATTATCTATTATCAATTTTCAGATTTAGAAAAAATCCATTTTTAGCAAAACAACACGATCTTGTCCTTTTTAGTAATTCTAGAAGAAAGAAACAAGATGATGGTTATTGGTGGGATATTTATACTGATCATTTAGAAAAGAAACTTGGATATTCCACAATTCTGCTGGAAAAGGATTTATTTTTTAAATATCGTAAACCTGTAAAAACTGAAAAAATAGTTTATCATGCTTATCTTGATTTACTAGTTGATTTAAGGAAATATCTACGACTTTCAAGGATGAAATTAACTGATGAAGATATAATATATCTCCAAAACTTATCTCAAAAAATAAAATCAAAGTTTACTCTAGAAATAGATTTGATTCATATCGTATATCATAATCTAACTAAGCGAAAAAGAGAACTGCCTTTATATCAGAAGCTACTTAGAAAAACAAAGCCTAAAGCTGCGATTGTTGTTTGTAGTTATGGGAAAGAAAATTTTATTGAAGCCTGCAAGTTAAATGATATTCCAGTTATAGAACTTCAACATGGTGTAATCACAAAATATCATGTAGGATATTCATATGAAAAAGAGACTGCAAAAAAGCACTATTTTCCTGATTTTCTCTTTACTTTTGGTAACTATTGGAAAGAAACTGTTAACTATCCAATACAGAAAGAAAAAATCCTTAATGTTGGATATCCTGAGTTAGAAATAAGAAAACAAAACTATCAAAATGCAAAGAAAAAGAAACAGATACTCTTTATTTCTCAAAAGACAATAGGATCGCTGCTTTCAAGATTTGCAGTAAAACTCAGTCAAAAAGAAGATCTAGATTATAGAATAATCTACAAACTTCACCCATTCGAAGTTTTATCTTGGAAAGAAAATTATCCATGGCTAAAACAGAGTAAAATTGAGGTTGTTGACCATCAAAGAGTGAATCTTTATCAACTATTCGCTGAATCAGAAGTCCTTGTTGGAGTTTACTCAACAGCAATATTTGAAGGATTGAGTTTTGGTTTAAGTACATTCCTTGTTGATATAGTTGGCATAGATTATATGGAGGATTTAATCCAAACCGGAATTGCAACAAAGATAAGTAAACCTGAAGAACTAGCCAGTTTTCTTGCAAGAAGGAAAATAAAGCATTTTGATACAGATTTATTCTTTGTGAATGATTCAGTGAAAAATATCAAAGAAGAACTGGATAGGATTATAAGCAAAATAAAATAATGAACAATGAAGAATGAACGTAAAAATCAAACAGGTACGTATTATAAATAGTTTGAATCATACTTTTTGTTCCTGTTCAGTTTAGTCATTAATTTACGATCTTTTCTTATTTTTCCCAAATTTTTGTATTCAGACCTGTAAGATCTCTTAATTTCTCATTGTGGTTAACAAAATATTCAGTTAATTCAGCTCTTAATTCTTTGGATAATTTTGCATATCCCGGCTCTTTACCTTTAAATGCGATAAATTGTACTCCTCTATAGACTAATGAGTTTTCACCAAAAACCTTTCTTGTTCTCCTCAAGAGTTTAGGTATTCTAGGAATTAATGTAATATTCCTAATTTCATCCTTATATTGGTAGTTGTTGAATGAAACTTCCAGGAATTTGAACAGTTCACTCATAGTTTCTGTTGGATTTTTCACGAAATCTTCGAAAAGAAGGAGGTGCATATTCTTTAAATCAAAAAAATTCAAATATCTTTCTACTTGTTCGATATAAATGCTTCTTTTCAGATACCCCTTAAAAACATCTTGAGCAATTCGTTTAGATTCGAGTTTGATAGCTTCTTCAAAGCTAAGATTTTCGCTTCCTGATTTTATGGCATGCAAATAATTTGAATATGCACGATCGACAGGATTTCTGAAGATCCAGACTAATTTAATATCGGGATTGTATTCAAAAATCCTTTGAGGAACTTTTTTTGAATAGCTGTAGGTAGGAGTCTTTTCCCCAATTATACTATCCACACTACAATTCTTGAAGATGTTTTCATACCATTTAACACCTTTACTAAAATTCTCTTCATTATCAAAGAAATGAATCTCTTCTAATGGAATAAAGACTTGAGGATTATTTCTAAGCTGAAAGGCTAGACTTGAAGTACCTGCTTTCATCGCTCCAACTATTATGAAATCTAATTTTCTCATAATATAACACTTCTAAGGAATTGCTTTTCTTTTTTAAGCTTACAACAGTGATCTTTATCCCGATACATGAAGGTTTTTGCAGGATGACCTCCTGCTATATTTGGATTCTCTCCTACTTCTTTTGCAACTTTTCTTATTTCAGATCGATAAATTTTACGCTCTATTGACAGAAAAGTTGTTGAAATAACTCCAAAGATATTAACCATATTTCTAACACTTAATCTATTCCTATTTATTTATTATATAAGCTTTTTTTCCTTTTCGTAAAGAAATCATTATTCTTAAACCATACAAGGTTTAAGAGAAATATTATGGAAAGGGATTCAATATAATGCGAAATTCTAAAATAATAACACCTACTATTCAAATTTGTGTAAAAAATAACAAGATTCTTGCAATAATTCCAGCCCGTGGTGGTTCTAAGGGAATACCTAGAAAAAATATCCGATTTATGAATGGGAATATCTCATGGAAAATTGATAACAGAAATCAATTAGTAAATATCATACCCCAAAATATACTCTAATTTCCTATTCTATTTGGAAAAACTCCTTTGAGATAATTCCTGAAAAGATCCTTTATGAAATTTGAATCTTCCCTTGTTACTAGTTTGGTAAGAAATGTTGATCCCACAAATATTATTGTACTTATAGAAAATGAAACAGTAATATTCCATAAATCTAGAAAATCAAATACAAAGAAGTACATTATTACACCAATACCTGCTGAAAATATAAATAAAGAGAGTATGTGTAAGATTTCTTTGATTTTGTAATTTACTTTGAAGTATTTCTGAGAAACGATGAAAAATCCAATGAGATATGTAATCCTTCTTGTTAAAAATGCTAAGCTTAATCCTAGTAGTCCATTTATTGGGATAGTATAATAAGCCACTAGTATTGATGCACCCAAGCATAACGATCCTACGATTAAGCTCCAGTATTGCTTAAAATACAATGTATGTCCATATGTCACTAAAGATTGCAAATATTGTAAGTAAAGTGCGACTAAAAGTATAGGTACAACAGTTATAGCTCCTAAATACTCTGAATGAGTAAAAAATTGTATTAACCAAGGAGAGAAAGCTAGTAATAAAGCTGCTATTGGAAAGAAAATTACACTAAAAAGCTTAGAAATATTTCTTGTTAACTCTTCAATTTTTTCAAAATTTTTGTTATCAAAATGCTTGTAAACCACTGGTCTATACACTCTCGTAAATAAAGTACCAGCAATGGTTATTAAATTTACAACTGTTAATGCTCCATAACGATATAAGGCAATAGTTTGTAGACCTACTGTAGAGGTAGTAGCTACTTTTTCAACATACAGAAGTATTCCTAAATCGAAAGTATTCCATAATAGTCCATTAATATAGAGAGGAAGAGAAAATTTTGCCATATTCTTTAATTCTGTAAAGGAAAATTTCCCAATTCCTACATCTTTTATTATCTTAAATCCACTATATGATGCTACAACAAATTCAGAAACAGCTAGAGAAGCAATCAAACCAAATACTCCGAAATTGAAAACTACTACAAACAAAATCCCAAATGGAATTTGTAGTAATACTCTCATGATTACAATAATTGCATAATATCTGCTATTTTGCAAAGATGTTGCAATTGTAAAGCAAATTGTGCTAAAGAATTGAGCGATAAGAATTACAGCAATTAATAATAATAATAATATAAACTTATTTAAATCTAGAAAACTTGGAGGTTTTCCAGTAACAAAATAGAATATGAGTAAACCTAATATTATCAATATTTCTACAATGAGGAAAGAGATGAATCCTGTGAATACAAAATTCCGGAGCTTGTCAATATCTTTTCTTGTTTTATACCAAATTGCATATCTGTTCAACGAACTAGGAAATCCTAAAGCTGCGTAACTCATTATTAGAGCAGTTGCAGAGATAATAATTGTATATTGGCCCATATCTTCTTTAGTGAGAACATTAGTAAATATTTTAGTGAATGCTATTCCTAACATTTTTGCAGTCGCAAAAGTAATTAGGAAGGTAAAAAGGAACCTTGTGCTTTTCCCTTGACTTAATAATGTTTTTTCCGGAGCATCACTCATTTTTTCATCATCTAATACAAGAAAGGAAGAATTTCGTAATTATATAAAATTATCTAAAAATGAAATCAAATTGAAAATCATTTTAGTTTTTCAATGAAAGGTACCATTACATTGTAATAGTTTTCTCTCATAAAATTGATGAACCCGAAGAAATCTTCAAATTCATTTTCAAGTGATTTCTTGATGCTTGTCTTCAAATTTTTGATGACTTTTGGCTCATAAGCAGAAACATCTAACTTGTTATTAAGTGTTAGAGATAACCCTTTCCCTCTACCATCTTCATGTAATAGGAATGAAGGTTTTCTGATACTCAGAAAATAAATATGACTGTGAACTCTATATCCAATATGCAAATCATATTCTCTATAATCTTCAATTTTATCAGAACTATAAGAAACATCATGAACATTATATCCTAGACGTTTTGCATAAGCAGCTATGAACCCATATGTATAACTGTACCGTCTTTTAGTAAACTGATCCCTTTTAATACCTCGGTGAAAACTACATAGAACTTCTGCCTTTTGAAACATCCTTTTAATTAAATGAAATACTCTTAGAGTTTGATATGCATATTCTATCTTAGCTGGAATTGTAATCACTATTTTTTTTATCTCACTTGGCGGAATAAATTCTTTCTCAATATCAGGTATCGAATACCATGCAGGACAACCTGATAATACAACATTTTTCAAATTGTGTCTAGATAGTAGTTTCTGAGTTAAAATGTCTCTAACACTAGAAAATTCTATTTTAGAGTGAATGTATTTTATTGCATTCAAAGATGTCTCTGTAAATTGAAATTCTTCCATGTTTATTGGCTTACCACTCCACCCCAAGCCTAATGGTATTACTGGAACTTCAAGTTTTTCTAAAGGTTCAGTAAGCGGATATGTTCCCCTATAGAAATTTCTACGATAACCTGGTCCTCCACAGATAATAATCCCTCTAGAAGAGTTCACTAAATCCAATTTATCATCTAGTTTCTCCCATCTTTTTAAAACAGTGAAATCTTCATTTAGATGTTCTTCTAACAATGATTTTGCTCTATTGAAAATTAGGAAATCTCCAGCGTTTTTTTTAGCTCCACTAAGCAAAATATACATTGAAAGGAAGTTAATCAGCGTTTTATTAGTCTTATGGTAAGTTTCCACTAGACTTCTCATTTGCAGTGTATATTATCTTAAAACGCCAATTCAAAAAATAGAATCAAAGAAATATTCTGATTCCTATCCATCTAAAGCAGACAAAGAACACATACTCAAATTGATTTCATTTTGCTCTTATATCTTTTAAGAAAATATTCAACAGTATAAACTCTTCCTAGACTTGACTCTTTTAATCTCAAATTATTCAGTCTTTTACCGAAGATTTCAGTGAATTGAAATTCTTGCTCTGAATATTCTCTCCAAGTTTTTTCTGTTTTTATTTCGGGTTCTAAAACTCTTTCCATTTTACTTTTGCGCTTAATTATATTTTTCAGTAGATTTTTTGTTTTAAAAATCCGGTATTCATCCTTAATAAATATTCTAGTAGCAATTCTTAGGATGGGTCTCATTTTTTCTCTAATAGTTTCTTTTGGTGTAATGATATTCCTTTTTTCTTCACTCCAAACAAAATTATATCCATAATTTGATCGATAAGACGCAAATTCCTTGTCGAATTTTTCAATTACTTGCATCATGAATTTTTCATCATCTTTTTCTTTTCTACCGATTCTTAATACGTAAGATGTTAATTCATAATCCAATAAAGGATGAAAGCGATATCCATATCTGTTGAAAAAAGAAATCCTACCACCACCCCAATACATCATCTTAAGAAAATAATAAATTCTTTCCAGCTCTTCTCTATTCAGTTTATTCTTCTTCTCACCTAGAAGAGTAAAGAATTTTTGCTTCAGTTTCTTTCGATAGTTCTTATAATCCTTTTTCTTCAATATAATTGAAATCGGATGTATTGTATATTGTTTCGTCACTAAATAATCAATAGTATTGGTTTTTTTGTACTTTGAATCTCTATATAGCTCTCCACCATAACCCCCAACAATCATATTGAATTTTTTGGTTTTTTCATCAAAAATTACTGACGAAAAACAACCTCCAAAATTATCCCTTATAAGTTCATTTTTTTCAAAAGAGTTGAAAATTAACTCATCGAGATTATAATCATCTTTTTTTCTTTGGAAATAAATTATTTCTCTGTTTTCTTCTTTAGCAATTTCTATAGGAATTGCAGAATCTAAAGGATCTGTAGTATTTTCATTAGTGTTCAAAATGTGCTTTAGATTCATATTCTTGAAGATAGCACCCACTAATCTAGTATCATAACCCGCAGATAAATCTACAGATAATGAAATATCTAAATTTGTAAAAATAGCAAAATATTTTTTGATTTCTTCATAGATTGTATCAATAGTTACTTGTTTCTTTAATGTTCTTTCTTTGAAGTATTCTTTTTTTGTCATCTTATTTCTGTTATCAAGAAGATGAACACATCCGAATTTTAGAAATTCTATCTCCTTGACTGGTGTCTTAAAAATGAAAGCTTCAAACATCATGAATTCTATTAATTCCTGCTTATTGATGGTAATTTGTTCTAAAATTTCGATGATAGAATAAAACGATGTTGAACAATAGATATGTTTGTCACTAATAGAGTAAAACGAATGATAGGATCCAGTTTTATCTGTAACAATAGCTACTTTTCCATTTATAGAGAGAATTAGATTGAAATGTCCCATTACTTTGTTAAACAGTAGAAAATCTTGATCTTTCAGGTAATTTTCATATATCTCTTCTAAAGCTGCATAACCAAATTTATTGTTAAAGAAGAATGTCCCAATCCCAATTAGAAAATCACCATTTTTTTTGAAAATATGGTTTTCTGTTGATATATTTATCTTATGAAAATAAAATAATCTATAATCTTCAAGGTTTAATATAGTATGTTTTTTCATTTCTTTTTTATTGAAATTTTTAATAATCTCTTTCTCTAATATTTCGCTCTTATTATTTGTTAGAAAAAAACCACCCATGAGTAAAACCTTTTTAAAAATATTTTAAATCTTCTTATAATAGAATGTTGTTAAACTAAAATAGATCCTTCCCTTTTCGATTTTAATTTAAGAGGAAAAACTCATATACAGATTTCTTTTAACAGAATTGTGTATAAAAATAAATCAATTATTGTTATTATACCTGCAAGAGGGGGTTCAAAAGGTATCTCTCGAAAGAATATTAGATTTCTGAACCAGAATCCCTTGATAGCATATATTATCAAAACTTCTAAATCATCCAAATATGTAGACAAAACAATTGTAACCACTGATGATGAAGAAATAAGCAATATCTCAAACATATATGGTGTAGATGAGATCATTAAAAGACCAATTGGTCTTGCTGATGATAAAACTACTCTAGATCCAGTAATTTACCACGCTTACAAAACATATCAAAAACAGGAAAATGAAAAGTTTGATATTGTAGTCACACTCCAACCTACAAGCCCTTTACTTACATCTGAATCATTAGATAAAGCCATAGAGAAACTAGTTGATCAAGATTATTCTACTATTATATCCGGAATTCCTGTAAGACATTTATTCTGGGAAAAAAAAGAAAAACAACTGCAACCTTACCATCCGAAGAGGTTAAACAGACAAGAACTGGAACCAGTATTTTTTGAAACAGGTAGTTTTGTAATCTCTAAAACAGACATTATAACAGAAAATTCAAGAATTTCTGAACCTATGGATATTTTTGAATTGGATGCAACTGAAGCTATAGATATAGATACCTATTTAGATTGGGTAATTGCTGATAAAATTCTTTCAAGGAAAAAATTTCTAATAAGAGTTGACGGTAACAATGAAATAGGGATGGGACACATCTACAACACTTTAATCCTAGCAGATAATCTGGTGTCTCATGATATTATTTTTGTAATGAATAAAAACTCTCAATTGGGTATTCAAAAAATAGCACAAAATAACTATCCCATTATAGAAATTGAGAATGAAAAAGAATTTTTCATGATTACAGAGAAGGAGAATCCAGATATTGTCATCTTAGACATTCTTGATACAGGAGAAGATTTTATCAATAACATCTTGAAGAATAACCTCTTTGTTGTATCTTTTGAAGATCTTGGGGCTGCACTAGACAAAGCAGATTTGGTATTCAACGCAATATACGAATTTGATGAATCAAGTGTTTTGAAAAATGTATTCAGTGGCTATCCTTATGTGTGTTTAAGAGATGAATTCTTTACTTTACCATTCAAGACAATTGATGAAAATGTAAAGAACATACTAATTACTTTTGGTGGAATTGATCAAAATGATTTAACTAATTTGTGTCTCGATGTTTTTGAAGAACTGAACAGACTAGAAATTGAAATAACAATTATTACTGGGTTGGGATATCAGAACAAAGATCATTTATTAATCAAGATTGATCAGATGAAAGAAAAAGGATTTAAGGTTAATTTTCTCCAAGACATAAAATTCATTTCTAAGCATATGTATGATGCAGATTTAGTTATTACATCCAATGGAAGAACTGTATTTGAGATTGGTTCTCTTGGGGTTCCTAGCATATCAATTGCACAGAATGAACGAGAAACACATCACACATTTGCTCAAACATCTGAAGGAGTTTTATATCTAGGTTTAGCTGAAGAAAAAACAAATGAAAAACTACTGAAAGCTCTAATTGATCTGATAGATAATCCGGATAAAAGAAGAAACATGAATCATGCACTTTCAAAATATGATTTATTGAATGGTATAAGAAGGGTAATAAGGACTATTTTCGATAGATACGAAAAGAAATTTCCTGCGAATTTGTTAAATATCTCTTAAGAGAGTGATAGATATGAAAGAAATCGAGATTGGAAAAATAGCAATTAGAGAGGGAGAAAAACCTTTCATTATTGCTGAAGCAGGTGTTAATTATGAGAATGACATTGATACAGCGTTAAGAATGGTAAAAGAAGCTGCTAATGCAGGAGCAGATGCAATTAAATTCCAGACATATAAAGCTGAAACTCTTGCTGCCAAAGATTCCCCAGCTTACTGGGAAACTAATAAAACTCAAAGAGATTTCTTCAAATTATATGACTCATTTGGAGATGATGAGTATATCGAATTAGCTAAGGAAGCTGAGAGAAGAGATATAATTTTCATGTCTACACCTTTTGATAATCAAGCTGTTGATTTCCTTGACAATCTGATGCCTGTCTATAAAATAGCTTCAGCAGATATCACCAATTTTCCTTTCTTAAGATATATTGCAAAGAAGAAAAAACCAATCTTTCTTTCAACTGGAGCTTCAACTATAGAGGAAATAAAAAACGCAATTCTTGAGATTGAGAGGATAAGTAATATTCCGATTGTTCCTCTTCATTGCATTCTCAGTTATCCAACTAGCTATGAAGATGCAAATTTGCGTATGATTAAACATTTAAAGAAAATCTTTCCACAATATCTTATAGGTTATTCAGATCATACAAAACCAGACAAAGGAATGTCTGTTATGATTGCTGCTTACTTGATGGGAGCATCAGTTCTAGAGAAACATTTCACTCTAGATAAAACCTTACCTGGAAATGATCATTATCATGCAATGGATCCTGATGATCTTAGGTTGTTAAACGAAAATCTTGAGATTGTTTGTAAAAGTCTAGGTGTAGAGGAAAAACAAGTTATAGATTCGGAACTAGCAGCAAGAAACAATGCAAGAAGATCATTAGTGACTGCTAAGGCAATAGAAAGTGGAGCTCTCTTAACTGAACAAGATATTACTACAAAACGACCCGGTAAAGGAATTAGTCCGATACATTATGATCGTGTAATTGGAAAAAAACTTCTGAAAAGTTTAGAAGAAGATGAAATAATCTATTGGGAATACATTCTAGAAGAAGATGATTAGTAAAGGAACAACCTCTTTTCTTAGGTTATCTATTTTTCTATTCTAAAAAATCAGGTTGTCAAAGTAAAGCCCCAATCATCCCATGTTAAAAGTAATTTATCTGTTACCATTCTAGGATGATGAAATTTCAAAATCTTCTCTCTATCGATTTCTTTGTTATCTTTCAATAGTGCTAGTAAATTATCTTTCATCTCTTCAGGTTTGGAATCTAAAAATCCAACATAAGATTTCATCTCCTCAAAATCTATGTTTTCATTATAGTAGCAAGCTGTAGGTACTTCACAGAATAATGATTCAATTGTGATGACATTATAAGTGGAACCCATACTGGGATTCACATGATCTACAACTAAATCGCAGAAATTAATGATTTCAGGCATCTTTTCTCGTGGATATGATTGATTAATGAAGTGTATACTATATTCATTTTCTTTGTTAATCTGTTCTATGGATTGTTCTACTAAACTTGATCCTTTAACTGTTGGTGATGGAGCAAAATGCCCTATAACGTAATCATAACCTTTTTCATTTTTGAATTTCTCTTTTTCTTCTTTTACTTCTTTATTTGGAATGAAAAAATTATGATCAGCACATCTTGGGAGAAATATAGATTTATCACTAAATTTCAACAACTCTCTCAACGAAACAAAAGATGGATATCTAGGTTTTACTGCATCTAATCTAATTTCCGAGCCGTGATAATGATACGAAGTATATTTAGATCTTACACAATTTGGATATGTGCCGTTAATTTGTTGAATATCATATTTTCGCAGGAATTTACCGAAAAAAATCCAAAATCCAGTATTGACATAGTTCTTTATTAATGGACCTTGAACACTGCCTAGCTTATGATAATTCAAAGGCAATTGAGAGTAGATGTTTGATTGTAGAAAATAAGTAATCTCGAATTCACAAGACTCAAGTTCTTTTCCAATCAAATAATTTTGACTTGCGTAATCCCCTATAATTGCAATTTTCATTATAATCACGATTATAATATGATTCTTCTATTGAATTTACTTATCAGTTTTTTTGAATGTTGTTTTAATAATCTTTCCTAATTTTAGAGCTAAGTTCCTTCTATTATACTCTTCAAAGCTCTCTTTATTACAACCATATTCCAATCTATTTTTTCTCCAATCTTCATATAATTTTGACAGCCTGCTAGCGATTTTATCTTTATCAGATTCTAGTTCGGTAAATTTCTGCTGACAATTATCACATAATTTAGCCATAGCCCCAGATTCTCCGATTAACATAATATGTGAATTTCCAACCAGATAATTATAGATTTTTGTTTGAAGCATATATTCTGTTCCTTTTGGAACTGTTAGAAAAACAAGATTTGACTTCTGAATTTCTTCATTGAGTTTCTCTCTTGAAAGAAATCCCATATCATTGAAATAGGTTTCAATCTTCCCTTTTGCTATCATTTTATTAATTACAGAACGCGAGACACTTCCTGCATATTGTAGTTTTATCTCAGAAGATTTCAATTCCTTCTCTTCAATCATTAATCTTAAGCCCTTGATAAATTCCTCAAAAATTGGTTTCTGAAAAGAATAAAAGCTCCCGAAGAATGAAATTGTAAATATGTTCTCGTTTTTCTTTATGGTATTCTTATAAGGAATGTCAGGGAAGAAACCATTATGTACAATCTTAAAGTTGCTCTTTTTTATCTCTAGTTTTTCTGCTATAAATTCTGCATATTCATTACCTACTGTAATTAATAGTCTCGAATGAGTAAGGATTCTTTTTTCCAATTTACTGATGCGTTTTGTTATAGATTTACATGGAGGGGTGGTATACGGATTCCCTAACCAGGGATCTCTGTATTCCAGTACCAAAGGTATATCATTTTTCTTTGACAATTTATAAGCAGCTTTGAAAGAAGAAAAGGGAGGTCCTGTAGCATATATAATATCTGGTTTCTCTTTTTTAATCACTTCATTACCGACTTTGAACGCTGATTTTATCCATTTGAAATAAATATCTGGGAAGAAGAATAGATGGTCTAAACTGAACAATTCTAAAACAGGTAAAATTTTTGTTTTATATCCCAGTTCTCTCAGCTTTGTTTCTTTACAATAATAAATGTTTGAGTGGTTAGTATTCTCTAGAAAATTCTGTTTTATATCTTGTTTGGTTCCACTTGTTAAAATAACAACATCTATTCCGTCCTCTGGAAGGTATTGTTTGAAGCTCAAGGCTCTCAAACCACCAACGCTAGTACTAGGAGGAAAGAAGTATGAAATTAACAGAATCTTCATTACAGTCGATAGGATGTAAAGAAGGTTTTAATATTTATCTATTAAATTGCTAATAATGGAAATTGAACCCCGAGAGTTCATCGATGCTAAGTACTTCTCCCTTCCTTTCAAGGAATTGGTTGATAAATATCCTGATTTGAATGCTTTTCTTATCTCTGTTAATCCTCCAAAATTTAATTTAGGAGATCCTTTTATTCTTTCGAGAATAAATACAATCCTTTTCAAAGAAGTTTTAGATTTAGAAATCAAAGTTCCGGAGGATTACCTAATTCCTTCTGTTGGAGTTCGTCACGCTTTTTGTGATTACATAGTTTCTCAATTAAACTCAAAAGAAACAATTATAGAAATTGGAACAGGGGCTTCTGCTTCAATGTCACTTATCTTAGCAAAGAAATATAACAAAAGTGTTATTGCAACGGAAATAAATCCATTAGCATTGGATTTTGCAAAGATAAACGCTGAAATGAATGGAATGGACGAACGGATTAAATTTGAATTATCAAAAGGTGAAATTATTGCAGAATTAATTCCTCCAGGCAAATATTCTGCTTTAATTTGCAATCCACCTATCTATGAGGAAGACTTAACTCGATTAGCTAAGATAAAAGGATGGAGAGGAGTAAAGGATGAGTTAATGGGTGGAGGGAAAGATGGATTGGAATTTACAAAACAGTTAATCCAAGAATCATTTGAAACAGAAGGAGTAGATATTGATTTCATTGCGCTTTTGATGTTTAATGAAACTCAGATAAATACTATCTTATCTCAAATTCCAAAAGAGAGAAGATTTCATATTGCTCAAATCAACGCTGGTACTCGGAAGAGATTCATTTTGTTAATTAATAAACTATAATCGTCTCTTCAGTAAAAAGTGGTGCAGTTATAGGTTGAACATATTTTATAGTATAGATAAACGAAGCAATTAACATAAGGATATAGAAAATGCTAACTTCCAACCAACTGAAAACTTGCCATACGACTCTGTCTAAAGATCTGTCTATTAGTCGAGTAGCAAAATACCCTTCAAGGACTCCAAAAAAGAAAAGCAAGATGTTTAGAATTTTAATTGAACCTTTCGAAAAGATACCGACATATAGGAAAGGTATAATCATTGCTAGATATGATATCTGCATCTTGTGGAAGAATATCAAATATACAAGAAGAAGTACTACTGTTTGGTGATAAGACCAATTTTCTCTTCTAAGAAAAAGTACTAATCCAACAAATCCTAGCATAAACAAAGTTAGGATCGGAAAAATAAAACTTTGATTTTCAAAACTTAAGCTGAAGAATTCTTGGATTACAGTCAAAATTCCATCGTTTCCTAGAGCTGTAATCTTATCTTGAAATTGGAAAAGAAATTCTGAAGGAGAAAGTAAATAAAAAGGTAACTCAATTAACGTCAGTCCTAGAAGGAAAATAATTGATTGTAAAAATCTCTCTCTCCAATTCTTGCTGTATATCCAAATAAGAGGTGCTAAAAGAATGGGAAAATATTTTAATCCAGCTCCTAGAACAATTGTCAAATTAGCTAAGGTTTTGTTGCCTCTCTCATAAAGATAGATAGGAAGAAGAATCAATAATGGAACTATACACTCATCTGAACCCCAGAATGAAGCCATATGCAAAAAGAATGGATTGATACAATAAAATAGTGCAATTAGAAATGAGTGTTTATTGTTTCGTTTTTCCTCAAGTTTGTATAATAATACTGCAGATAATATTATGCAGATGACAAAAAAGATTCTGAAAGTATAGGAAAGAAGCATCATACTACTTGAGCTCATATAATTTTCATAATTGACAAAATCAGTTGAGTAATCACCAGTACCAATCATCGAAACTAGGATTAAAGGAGCCCATAGATAAGAGCTCAGAGACGCTGCTTTTACATAGAAATCTCGATAGGGTACTCTCCCTTGTAAAACTCCCATTCCCCTATTGAAGAAAACCACTTGGTCTGCGATGATAATCTGAAAATCAGGATTGAAGTAGCGAATGTAGATAAAATGTATAAGCAATGTAATCGCATATACAATTGAAGAGATAAGAATTAACCATAAAATTTTTCTAGATTTATGTATCTTTGCTGATCTCATTTTTCAGGACCTTTAGTTCTTGAGGGAAAGACTAAAATGTAATAATCATCATTTTCTTTTTGTTAAGATGACTTCTGAGACAGATACTATAAACATCCGCTCTACCTTTTTCAAATGGATACCTATTATTTCAACATTACTGTTAACCGGTGTTACTTATGGAGTTCAGAGGACTGCTTTATCACTTTATGCTGAATTTCTTGCTACTGATCAAGTTGGAGCACAATTTACAGACTTCTTAGTCTTTATTCAAGCAGCTTCTACAATCATCGCTTATGGTTTATTTAAAGGAATAAGTGGTTTTCTAAGTGCTAAAGTAAGTGGTCGATTTAAGAGAAAAAACACAATGAGAATTGGATTAGTTTTGCTTTTAATTGGTTCAGTAGCTATAGCATTTGCAACATATTTAGGTTTGTGGGCACTGATAATTGGTAACTTATTTATTGGTGGTGGTTTGGGATTATTCTTTACATCTTCAATGTCAGCTTTATCTGATATAGCAGGTGCTGAGGGATCAGCTTTCTCAGTAGGTTCAATGGAATTTTCTGTTTATTTAGGATCTAGTCTTGGAGCATTTTTTGCTGGTTTGATAGCTAAAGAACCAGAGAATTTCGCGGGAAGTTTTATCTTTGCATTGGCTGTTGCAGGAGTAGCTGTTGCTTTAGGATTTCTCTTAATTAGAAAAGTGGAAACATCAGAGCTTGTGAAAGGAACAAAAGAAGAGATTCTCCTAGATTCCACAAAAGTAGAATCAAGGTGGAGTTTTAGAAATGTTTTCAAAACTCCTACATTACTGCTTTCTTATTTTGCAGGTCATTTCTCAAGAATTATGGATAGCATTATTGTACTATTACTTCCAGTATTAGTAAGTACTATATATGGTTTTAAAACATGGGAAGTAGGTTTAGTAACATCTGGATTTACACTTGCTTGGGCTTTGTCGATGCCCTTTACTGGAAGAATAAGCGATCGATTTGGAAGAAAAGAAACAATTTTCACAGGTTTAGCAATTGAAGGAGTTGCATTAATTCTTATTACACTAACTCACTCAACTGTTTATGTTATTCTTCTTTCAATTGTTGCAGGAATTGGAACAGCAATATACTATCCAAGTTTACCTTCAATCTCAAGAGATATTGTTCCAATTGTCAAACGCGAACAAAGCTTGGGAATTTATCGAGCTTCGCTTGATTCAGGATATGTAACAGGACCTTTATTGGCTATAGGTTTAGCCTATGCCGCAACCAGTTTGAATCTTTGGAATTATGCAGATACTGCTGAAACACAGATTATGGAAAACATGCTAAAGTTTCCATTCTTAGTATTTGGGGGCGTTCTATGTCTACTATCTATTTTGTTCATATTTTTCGCTAAGGAGACTAGACCTGGATGGGTTCAAGCTAGCCAATCGATAAAACATGGCTACAAAGTTCTGGAAGTTTTCCAAAGATTATCTAGAGCTTTTACATATTATATAACTGATGCAAATGTAAAGAAAGTAATGGAAATTATAGATGAAGCAAAAGATCTTGAGAGAGAAGCAGATATTCTAGTAGAAGAATTAACAAAAGCTCTCTATGCCAATATCAGACCTGCTCCAGATGATTACCATTTCTATAAAATTACAGATGTTTTAGATACATCAATTGGTCACACTCTCAGATCTCTAAGAAAAATAGTTATGATTCCTAAAGATAAACTTCCAAAAGATTTCATTAAATATCTGAAAGAAGAATGTAAACTTCTTGTCAAGATGATTACAAAAGCTGTTGAAGCATTGGAAGTAGTTTGTATTAAACCACTTGCTTCTCATCCAATTTTTGATGCTGTAGGCACAATTGAAAACGCATTAGATAAGAACAGTCAGAAGGGTTTAACCAGCATAATCAAAGATTCTGGAAAGCTGAATACTGTTGAAACACTTTATGTTATTCAGATCATAGAAGCTTTGGAAATATCTGCAAATCAAATTGAAGATGCTGTTGATGTTATGAAAATTCTTGGGTTGAAGCATCAAATTAGTCCATTAGTGATTTAATGTTCAGCATTCAATACGATAAACTAAAAAGTGATTAAATCATTAAAAGTTTATGAAAAAAATCCACCTTCTTCTATTGTTCTTTATGATAGCTTCGATATTACCATTAAACATTCAAACAATCAATTCATCAAGTGATGAAGAACCTCTTAAACCTCCTCAACTCGAACTAGATAAGGTAAATACAAATTTAACTTTGTTCATCGAATTTATTGGTTTCGAAGAGGAATTTATTGATGAGAGTGAAATTCTTGGTCAAATCACACATACATATGACAGAGGTTCATCTTTGATTGGAACTTCTAAAATAAAATTTGATTTTAGCATCTCCTATGCGACTGATGCAGAGACTTTAGTTTTGAAAAGATTCATTGAAGACATATGTGTTTCAGGAACTGGAGTTGGAAAATCTATTAACAAAACCAGATTATCTGAGGATTTAGCAACAGGAGTTAGAAGTGATATTTTTAATTCTGAAGATGGTATGGTTGTAGATGTTGAAGATGTTGAAGATTTTATTTCTTCAAATTATTACGATAAAACAAATGCGAGAGAAGGATATACAATGTTTTTGCTTAATTTTTCTTGTTTTGATACTCCAGATCATAATCAAGAACACTGGTATCATATAAGTAAAGAATCATACGATACTAATAGAACCATAAATCACTGGTATTCAGGATATAATAACATTCCTGAGAAACCTACATTAGGATGGGGAGGAGATGAAAGATTTTGTTTCATAGACCTTTCTTCAAGAACATGGTATTTCGATTGGATCACAACCGCTTGGCCAAGTCTTGTTCCCAGCAGTGCGATCTATTATGATTCCCCCGATGTTGATTCACTCATTCAAGAATATGATCCCTACACACCTGCAGGAAAATCTAAACTTTCAGAATATATAGCTGCATGGATACAATCCTACATGGGGAACCTCTTTTCTGCATATTATGGAGCATCTCCAATTGGGAGATCATACTCTATACAAGTGCTTTTCTTCGAGAATCTAACTATTAATGGTTATTCATTTGAAGATTTGAACTGGGTGTTGTCAGAGAATCGAATGTTGAGTCAACTAAATGAAGATTTTCCTTGGATAGAATGGAAGATAGAGGTAGAATATGTGAGATTGATTGATTATCCAGAAGTATATGATTACATGGCAGATAATGTACAGTTGGATCAGGATGGACTTTATATTGAAGTTATGGATGGATTTTTCACTTATCTGTCAAACCGATTATTTGCAGATTTTAATTATTCAGCAGCAGATACAGTACTTCCTTGTTATGGATTCCTAACGAACAATGTTGGTCTCAAATATTATGGAGTGAGATTCGCAGGTTTAGGAGGGATGGGATGGGAAATAATAACTGGTGCCCCAGGATCAATTTTCGAAGATGGAGCTATATCTAAACCTAGAAGAGGTTTTACTCAAGTAATGATTCATGAACTTGGACATAGTTTAGGTTTTCCTCATCCTCACAGCTATACGTATGGTTGGGGATCCTCTTTCGTTAAGGAAACAATGAATTATTTCTCTTTAGGAGAAGAAAGCTTTAGTACTTTCTACCGGGATGGATTAGCAAGATCTCACGGAAATTACTTCTATCTTCTTGCAAAAGAAGAGATGGATTTAGCATATACTATTTTCATCGATGCAGGTGCACCTTCTGAGTTGGATTGGTTAGTAGAAGAAGTATATAGTATGCTCAATGGGTATTTGGATTTATACAACGAATTAAAATATCTTGCAGCAGTACTTAACATGACTTCAGTTCTGGATAAAATTGAGCTAATTCCTTTCTATATAGCACATCCAGAAGAGATACCAACGGAACCAACTGAAAAGACAACATTTCCAATTGTTACGATTTCTTTTGCAGTAGTATGGATATTAATGAAGAAAAGAAAAAGGTTCAGAAAATAAGTAAAACTTTTCTTCAATCTATCATTCCAATGAAAAAGGTGAAGCTTCAAAGATAGATTCTACAAGAGGATGAAATTCTTCCTCATTGATTTGTTCTAAAGCTAATTTATGTCTTAATTTACTAACGGATTCTTTCAGAAATTTACGAACTTGCAGTCTGCTTTCGAAAGTTTCTGTATCAGCAACTAAAACAGCCATTACATTCTCTTGTTTTTCTATTATAACCGCTCTGCCTTCATGATTTATACTCCTCAGAGTTTCTGTTCCTTTTCCAAGAACTTCAGCAGAGAAATTAATAATCGCAGTAATTAATCCTGAAACTAACAAATCATCAATGCTTTCTTTTTTGGAGAATTTATATGAGTATAATGGGAGTCCACCTTCATCAATAACAAGAAGCATATAGAGAATAATTGGTATCTTTTTCGGAGAACCAAAAGTAAAGCTCATAATTTTCTTGAACAAGCGCTTTGGTCCTCTTAACTCTTCGATTAGCGAAATCTTATCTCTTAACCTCATTTGGATTTCTTCTGCTTTATCTACGAGATTATATTTCTCAGCAAACTCTAATCCAGTTTTAAGAGCTTCATCAACTTTCTTAATCATGTTTCTATATTGGAAATAACTAGCTTTTGTTATAATAGCATCAATATAGAGTGGATGCTCTAACTCCTGAGTAACATGCAATAAGCTATCTATAAAGTAAAGAAATTTGGTACCATACTCATTCTCGTTAGTTATCCTGAACATCTCAAAATAACTCTCTGCTAGAGCTCCGTAAGAATAAACAATCCCTTCTAAAATCAGCTGATTCTCAAAAAATTCTAAAGCTCTTTCAAAGAATTCAGCTGCTGTGCTAAAGTTAACCTTCTTCTGATTATATAATCCTTTATAGAAGTAATAGTAAGACATTGCGTTAAAATTGAATTGATCTTCTGCTAATTTGAATCCATGTTCTAGTGATTCCCCTTTGTCTTTTTTTATGAGAAGTTGAATATAACCATAAGTTATCTCAACCAGAGGGTAGATGTAACCATTTTCTTTATTTAATTCATGAGCTTCGCTGTAAAACATATTTACTTTATCTATTTTATCATCTAATAGATGAATATCACCTATTTTCGATAAAGTTTGAATGCGCAATGGGATTATTAAGTTATCAATTTTTAGTATTCGTTGATAAATGTTCAATGCTTCAGATAGACCTCCACTCATCTTTTCTTTTGTTGCTATATTCAAAGAAATAATAGCTTCTAATTTAGGAGAGCTTATCTCCTTCGCAAGTTTCAGTCCATTATCTATGTGAACTTGTGCTGTTTTAACATTATATTCCTTCAAATTTATTTGAGCTAACAGATTATAGAGGGAGCATAACATTCCTTTATTCTCTATGTTTTCCGCTCGTTTTATTGCGCTATCCATCCACAAGTCCTTAAGTGTATCATCTGCTAGATTGTAAGCGAAATTTAGAAGATCACAAAGTAATGCATCTAAAATGAAAGGAAATCGAAGTGCTAAATCCTCAAGATTAATCAGATAACGTAGAAGTTCATTTAAAGCTTTAAAACCAAGCTCAGGTTTTTTCTCTGTTACTGATGAGAACTCATTAAGTGAAAGAATTAGAAAATCCTTTTCATTAGAATCTGTTTTTTGATTTATTAGTTTTTGAATTTTCGGCAAAAGCACTTGAAAATCTTCGAATTGAAACGTGTCTCTTAGAGCTAAAAGATAGCACATCATTATTGAGAGATTTTTATTATCAACTTCTTTTCCTAATAGCTCCTGTAAATCTAAAATCTCTTCGTATTCTTTACTCCAATAGCAGTATAGATAGTAGATTAGAAGAACGAGTTGGTCTTCTTTTTTCAATTTCTTTCTTATGGAATTGAGATATCTTGAGAGCTTCTTTCGTATTTGCTCTTCTTCCTTCAAATCACCTATAATGCTCTCTAATAAGCTATAGAAAGAATCTTCATTTCCTTTAATATAAGGTTCAATCTCATTTGTGATAAAACTTGGTAGAGATAAGGTCATGTTACTCATCAGATACTCTAGAATGAATTTCAAGATTTATAAATGAATCTTTTCCGCGTTCAGATTCACATGTCGATTTTAATTGTATCGCTGAAAATTAATGTTGTTCCAAACAAGGATTTAACTTCATCATCTATTGTTTTAGCTAAGTCTTCATCTAATTCTCCGTGGAAATGTTTGGGAATTTCCAGATATGACAGTTTGTCAGTCAATTGATGAATTTTTCTTCTTAAAGAGAATGAATCATATGCACTCACAGCTACAGAACTGAATCCTTTTGGATGTGCTTCTATGATGATTTTATGATTGCCGTATGTTATTACTAGCATTTGACTCTTCTGTTCTTCGAATAATTCAGTTAGCATGTCTTTTACTGCAACTATAAATCCCCCAAAGAGCAGTTGATCCTTAACAGTTTTCTTTAAAATTACATAAGATCTCAAAGGTATTCCAGATCTATGAAGAACTATTAAAGCTAATGGAGATACATCAATCTCTATTGGAGATTTTTGCATATATCTCAGGCCAAAATCCTGAAGGTTTGAGACATCATTTCTGAAAGGCTGATTAACCCAGCTTATTTCCTTTTTTAGCTTTTGGTGTATAACTTGGCTAATCTCTTCGATTCTCTCTTCAACAATCTGCAGAAGTTGCTTGTTTTTTTCTTCTTGTAAAAGCTCTCTAGCTTGTTGAAGACTATTGAATGCTTTTGTATATTCTTTTTTTATTGCAAAGATCTTTCCTTGTAAGAGATACAACACAATTTGTTCTTTTAACAATTGATTTTCATTGAAAAACGGTAGGATGTGGTCCAAGTTATCCAAAGCTTTCCCTAGCACTTCCAAATCATTTTCCACATCATATTCTGCAATATTTAACAAAATGAGATTCATCAGTATTTTTGCAGATATTTCTCCTCTTCCTTGGACATCAGCTTTCTTTAGAGCGCTTTGCAGCTGTTCTTCTGCCTTTCCATAGTTTAAATTCTTAATATTGAAAATCCCTTTCAAGAATAGGATGTAAGATTCAATTGTAAGTGAAGGATTACTTCTTATTTCTTCTTCTAGTGATTTTATCAAACTCTCGAATTTATTCATATTATTTGTCTGTAAATATAGTTCTGCAAGAATGCAATATTGATAAGTCTCTTTCATATTTAACTTTTCAATAATTTGTAGAGCTTCTTCATACTTTGATATTGCTTCTTGAAAATTTCCTCGTTCTATTTCTATATCTCCCAAGCTTTTGATTGTGAGAGCAACGTATTTATTCGCTTCTAGATTTTGGAAAGTTTGCAGAATCTCGTTGAATATTTTCTCAGCGTTTTTCACATCTCCATGAATAGTACTTATTGTTCCTAAATTACCTTTAGAAGCAGCTAAAAGACTTATATTTCCAGTCTCCTCGAATATTTCAATAGATTTTTCTGTTAAAATCTGTGAATCATCTAGTCGTCCACTATCTCTCTCTAAAAGAGCTAAAAGGTAGGTAATATTACCTATGTGATTTCTCTCTTCCAGATCCATTGCGATGTGCATGGCAACGTTTAATTTGTTTTCAAGTTTAATTTTCTCATCGACATATCTACTTACAAAGAAATCATCTTTATGACCATCAAGTAAGATATCATTTAATGCTGGTTTTTCTTTTCGAGGTAATTTATGAGTTCGTAATCCTTCCTCAAAAAGCAAATTCAAATGAATTTTACATTGTTCATAGTTACCAAGATTCAGATATCCATTTGCAATAGAACGAATCGAGTGTAATTTCAATAAAATAGGAATGTTTTGCTTTTCTTTTATTTTCGAAGCCAATTTTATAACATCTTCATTTAAACCCTTCTCCAAAGATAACCGAAAGAACCATAGGTTTAGAGCTTCAGAAGAATATTGCTGATCAAAAGAAGTTAGAGTATCAAAATCTGCTATATTGAACAACACCTTCCCAAGTGCAAACATAAGAATTTCAGAAGGTATAGAAATGTTCGGAACAAGATCAACTAAAAAATCCCTTACTTTAATTAGGGAATCTCCTGTATTGAAATCCTTTTCAGATTCTTTGAACAAATCCTGTTCTCTTTCGTTCATGAGAGGTATGTAAATCTCAAATTCTTTTGGGAAACCTCTCTTATTTCCCTTGACCTTCATTAGATTCAATATATTTTCTTAAGCGATGAATAAAAACATTAGCTTTCTATTAAAATAACAACTTAAATCAATTTGACCTATAGCTTTTGATTCCGAATAAGTTTGCGATAACGGAATCTAATTCATATGATTCAGTCTCACTCATATCGCCTTTATACTGATCTTCGAAGATGCCCTTAACAGAAAGATGTTCAACAAGTCTATGCATCTTTCTACGGAGCATAAAGCTATCTCTTAATGCAATTACTACAACTGAAAAGAGATTGGAATAGAATTCGATTAAGAGCTTGTATTGGCCATGGTCAATAGATAGTACTCCATGTTTCTGGTCTACGAATAATTCATTCATTAAATGTCTAATTGCAGATACGAATCCTCCAAAGAGCAGATCATCACTTACTGAGACATCTTCAGATAAGTATGTACTTATCGGTATTCCACTTGAATGAAAAATCAATATAGCGATAGGTTTCTCTTCTTTTGGAGCAGCTAATTTCTTAGATTCCTTTCTTAAAATAGTTGAAATTGTATCGATGTCCTCAATGAAGCTAACCATTTTTGTATCTATTATTTTATCAATCTCACTACCTATTGCTTGCTTAACTTGTTCAATTCTTAATTGATAATCATCCATTAGCAGAGGAGTATATGTTCTAGCATATTCTTCTCCTTTTTTCAGAAGAAATAGAGCTGTTTCAAAATCTAGAAGAATTATTTTAATCTTAGCTCTAATATGATAAATAATTGATAATGATTCATACTTTGCTTTTTCTTCTAAGTATGTTACAATGTCTTCTAAGCACTTATCTGCTTCTGTTAGTTCTTCTAGACTTAAAGTAATGGTATACTTTTTCAGGAAGACCATAGAGATTAAAACTAGAGTCTTTGAACTGAGGATTTCATTTCCTAGTTCATCTGCTTGTACCATTGCGTTTTGTAAATATTCTTGAGAATTACCAAAATTGTTCCTCTTATATTCCAGGAATCCTAGAAGGAACCAATAATATGCCTTTTGAGTTGGGGTTAGATCATCTCTCCACTCTCTATCAATCATCAATAAGATTTCTTCAACCTTTCCTATTGCTTCTTGATAGAGTAAAATTTCTGCGTATTTCATATTCATTGAAAGATCTTGGAAACCTTTTTTCTGTAAAATTTCAAGAACTATTTCCATTTCTTCAGTTGCCTGGTCGAAATCCTCTTTTGCGAAGTAGACATCAGCGAAATTTGAATGCAAAATGTATAAAGAACGATAATCACTTTTCCATTGTTCTACTATTTTTTTACTCTTATTATACCAAAACATAGCTTCGTCCAAATGACCCATCTGCAAATAAACATCGCCAATGCTTCCAGTTAAGTGACCTAACAATCTATCCATCTTGATTTCTCGTGCAATTGCTTCACTTTTTAGAAAGATTTGATGAGCTAATTGAAAATTTCCTCTATCTAGTTCGATTGTTCCTATTGTACTATAAATTTGTGCAAAAATGATTCTATCATTTAGTGCTTTGTTTATATTTAAACACTCTTTGGTCTTGTCTCTTGCTAAAGATAAAATATAATTTGATCTTAGGTATATTGCATCCATTTCCAGCATATAAATCTGGATAAGTTTGAAAATATCTCCTCTCATGCCCTTTTCATCCTGAGTATTTAGAGCTATAAAGTTGAAACAATTTTCCCGATTTTCAAGATATTTACTGTATTTTTGAGTTAAGAAACCACTTATTGCATCAACATAGTAAATAAATGCAGAAAGAATCGAATCTTTGAGCGTATTTTTCAGATTCTCAATTTCTTCATCGTATTTTTCGTAATCTCCTTTAAAGACTAAATACATCAAATACCATAAACCTAAACCATTATTGTTGGTCTTTTCATGCATATTATTGATTTCATCAAAATGCCCCCTATGGTACAAAATTCTACCAAATAAGAAACCAAAAGGATCAGAGAAAGAAGTTTCTTCTTTAGCTATTGAAGATAGAACAGTTTCAATTTCCGCTAAATTTGTATTTGGGTTAAATGCTTTGTAGTTCAAAATGCCCTCTCTCTCACTCTTCTCTAAGGAATGGAAGCAAGATAGAATTTCCGGAGGGAGGACATCCTTCATTACTTATGTAAATCTATTTGTCGTTAAAAATGTTAACTTAAAGGATGCATCTGTTCCATCAAAATTAAGAAGAGAAATTGTAATAAACTGCTTAGTAATTATCGTATATAAGCAAAAAAGAATTCCATTCAATCTGGAGATAATGATGACAAAAGCTTTACCCTTTGAATCTATTGATAAAGCATTCGAACTCTTTCACAAAAAAGGATTTTCAATAGATGAAACTAGATCCATTTTCTTGAAACTGTACCTTCTAAGAAAACATAATTTAATGAGTAGAAGCGATTTAGAGAAAGATAACTACAAAATAAAAGATTTTGTTGAGTCAAAGTGTGTTATTTCTTCACGATTCCTTAATAAATTGGAAAAGTTTCATGTTTCAGATAAACCAATTGCAACAGATCTAATTAATGATTTATTCGACAATATTAGTAATCTAACAGATAATCAGTTTTTCTTGCTTTTGGATACAGACAAGGCTCGTAAGAATAAGGGACAGTATTTTACTTCTCCTGCAATTGTTTCAAAAATCTACTCATCATTGCTTCCAGAAAGACAAGTGGGGGAGAACATATTTACTCTGGTTGATTTTTCTGTAGGATTAGGAGAGTTCGTTAAACCTTTGATAAACGATACTCAATTCAGATACTATGCTGTGGAATTAGATCCTATTTCATTTGAATTTTTATTATTTAATTTAATCTGGAACCAAGAGATTAAATTTTCTCAAAAAGCAAAAGCTCTTCTTACAATTCTTCAAGGAGATTCACTCCTAGGATATGAAGAGTCTTCGTGTGAGAAACTGAAATTAACAAAAAGTGGACTTCTGCTGTTAATGAAATTGATTCAAATCAGAAAAGAAATACTGGAATCAACTGATAATGTATCCTTAGAGAGCATTGCTACCTACTTTAAGTTCAGAGAGGATGTAGCTAAACATCATAAATCTTTAACAGAGTTTAACTGGTTTATTGATTTTCCTGAAATCTTCTATGACGAGAAATTAACCAAACTGGAACATGATGGATTTGATTTTGTTGTTGGAAATCCTCCATGGGTTGGTTTCCAAGCTATTGATCACTCTAAATATCGTTCTTTGTTTTCAAACAAATTCTTTTCCAAAAAACTACATGGAAAATTTAATTTCTCCCTACCTTTCATGATTCTAGCTCATGAACTCTCAAAGATTGGGGGAGGAGTTGTTATTCCAAGAGGTATTTTATCTGAAACGTATGCTCAAATCTGGAGAGAAGAAATAATTCAAGATGGTTCTTTGTCAAAAATCTCTTTATTGCAAAAACAATGGTTTGATAATGTTTTAAACGAATTCTGTATAGTTTATTGGGGTAATAACGATGGAAATAAAGTTGTTGAAATTATAGATGAAGAAAATCAACAAGTAATGAAAATAAAACACGAGAGCATCAAATCACCTCTCTTTAAAATCCCACTTATTCAGCATGATGTTTACGAACAAATTGAACACATATACGATTCATCGTTAGAATTACAAGAAGTGTGTGATATTAGAAGAGGGTTAACATTAAGTAGAAAATATCAAGAAGAGTATTTCCAAAGAAAAGATAAAACAGCTGGAAAAAATCCAATTAAGAAGCTAATAAGACACAACAGGAGTACCTCAGGTCATAAGGAGGGTGTATTCAATTTTCAAATACACTATTCAGGGGAAGAGTTTGTTTATGATAAGAATCTTCTAGGAGCACCTAGTTCTTCAAAATTTTTCGAGCAACCTAAAATAATCAGGAGAAACAGAGGAAAGCATTGGTTCATTGGTTTAGATATTGAAGGTTCTTTTTATGTTAATGATATCTTTGATGTAATTGTTCCAAAGCCAAATGGATTAGATGCAAAGACTATTTTTGGTTTTCTAAGCTCTTCTATCTTTCAGTTTTTAGCTGAGAACTATCTTCAGAGAGATATTACATCCAATTTTGTGAGAGGACTTCCTTATCCTAACCTATCTGATGCAGAATTGGAAGAGATTAAGATAGCAGTTGAAAGTTGGCTTTCATCCCCAAAGAATAAAGACGATATTATTTCTATGAGGAAAAGAATAGATCTAGTAATAAACAATTATTATCAACTATCAAAAGGTATTCGTAAAGTGCTTGAAAATGATCTTAAATTACGTTGGGTAGATTAGAAAAATCACCTTGTGGAGTTTTTGCCGTATTTTTATAGTGATTTAAGTATTATATTAATGATGAGCTACTTATCTTCAAGCACTCTTACTCAGATTGAAATTAATACTGATATAGAGCTTAGAAGAATCATCAATGATCTTCATTTCGTTTTCTCAATATTTGATGAAGAAAATGGTCCTCTAATCTTATATGATGATTCTCCGTTAATGAGTGAAGTAGTTCAAAATCTTAATATCAAAGTTTTTCATTTTCTTATGGAAGGATCTGAATTTGGACCTGATAATCATGCTTCAATTCGAGGAATTATTCAAGTACCTCACTCAACTTACTATACTTCTGCTATTGATCTTTTAGTAGAAAAATTCGATTTTAAGAAACAAACCAAAATCTACGTTCCTTTAGTTCTATTTCTTATCTTTCCTAAGAAAGATCTCTTTTTTTACACAAAAATTGCTAATAGCATCGAAGATTTCTTCTCCAGATACTTCAGTGATGGAATTTACGGAATCCCCACAATTCAGACCATTACTACTCTTCTAAAACAGTTCAGGAAAAGAATAATAAACCTACAGTTTATTTAAATAGTCATCTAAATTCCGACAAAAATAATTTTGGGGCGTTTTAAGAGAAGCATATTTAAGCAAAAAATTTTACTATGTATAACTAATCTATTAAATGAATTACTAATACAAACGTGAAGAATGATTGATTAAACCATTAGTTAAGGAAAATTACATTTTGTTTAGCTGTTCCTTCTCTCTTATCCTAGAATTAGAAGGAATTTCCTCATTATAATATTCCTTTGCCAAAAATTCTGCTAGTGCATCCCTAACAACCTCAGAACGGGAGTGATAATTTCCTGAAGCTTCCATCTCCAGCATCCACTTTATCATCGAATCCGTTACTTTAAACGTGATCAACCTTTTCTTCATCTTAAGCCCCACTTTTTAGACAAATAATAAGTCCTTCTAACCCACATATATAGTTTTTGTCGGTGACCGTTTAATGTAATACCCAGATGATACAATTCTAGAAAAAGCTGAGGATATAGCAAATTGTTTAATCAAACTCTTTTTCTTATACTTATTTTTTTGAATGTTTGCTAGACACATTTGATTAAATGATTCACATAGATATAAATAACAAATGTCTAGATGCGAATAAATTAGATTTAAGCCTAATTAGCTTAAAGAAAATAGAATTGTAATGATGAATAGGCAACCAAAACAGAACAATTAGTTAATAAAATATTTCAATAAAAAGATAAATGCATAATTGAACACAGAAATTGCTATTTGGGTTAAGCATTTGGTCCATAATTTTTTCGGAATGATATTTTAGGTTAAGATTTACAGCCTAAATTTCAAAAAATTATTAAATCATGTCTTATTTTTTTTTTTATTCATCAGTATTGTAGGCTATCGCTACTATTTTCCACTCGCCAGACTTGTTACTTAGAGTGCCTAGAAACTTCCCAATTTGGTCTACATTCCCCTCGTCTCCCTTCAACACCATATGATAACTCGCGATCATGTAAGCTATATCACCATTCTCTGAGAATTGAATATCTATCACTTCATTCTCCATGTGGACCAACGATTCGAAGATCACTTTGTAGAGTCCTCGGAGGTCACTGTGCCCTTTCATCAACTTCATTTCTGGGGCAAGGCTGTAACAGTCTTGGTCATAAATTTTTAAGGCTCCCTCGATGTTACGGCTATTTTCTGCTTCCACACTCACCTGGAGTAGTTGCACTATCTTAGCTTTCTCCACCTCAACATCAAACATACGATACATCCTCCAAATTTTTCATTTTTATCCTTCCTTAGCATATTCAACAATAATAAAACTTGATATCCCCTTATTTATAAGTATCTATTTTTCATTAAGATTAGTGTTTATAAGCAATTAGCTTGATAAATGCCACGAAATATACGAGAAAATCTTTTAGCAAGTTCTTTCTTTACAAGTTTATAGTTTTTAGACTTATCCAGATTATCCATGTAACCTCTGAATGAATCAAATTCCTCTTTTACATTCATAAAAGCTATAGCATTTACAAGTGTAGCTTCTATTTTTGCTCTGTTTCTAATAATACCTGAATCAGACAAGAGCTCCTCAATATCATCAATAGGTTTGAAATAAGTGTTTTTCCCAAATTCATGTTACCTTCTTATAATGAAACAGGACTTCATGCAATTGTTCGCTCAAAATGTTTTTCGACAAGACTTAGAAAACGCTCATTTTCGGTCATAAATAAATTTGAATTTATTTCTTTAATCTAGCTTTCTCTCAATCACTCATTCCTAAAATCTACTATCTACATCTAGGAGCACCAAAAATATACGCACGAATTTGTATCTTCTATATCCTCAAGGTTATTTTAGCGAAGAAAATGGCTTATCTCATATTGTTTTTGTAATCCAGTCAATTATCATATTGTCGAATAAAGCTTGTTCCTCATATGGGGGAGTATGACCACTTTTCTCAAATAAATGGTACTTACAACTTGGAAACTTTTCCTTCTCACCGTCCCACAAAATAGGGGGGTTCAAAAAATCATACTTCCCCATCGCTAGAAAAACTGGACAGGAAATCTTGGACAGGAATGGAGTGGCATCATAGTCCTTTAATATTTCATAGGCAAATATATTCCAAAATTCCATGTTGAGCCTCTGATCTTCAAAAAGTGGTGATGAATCAAATTGTGGATCATACCAAAACTTTGATCCAATAGCAACATAATATTTCACAAAATCTTCACCGGTATTAAGTTTAATATTCGAAAGAGTTTCGAAGTTGGAGTCATAAATCGCTTTTCTCTCGGTAGACGCATTTTCGTCCCAATAATCTTGTTGTTTCTTGGTGTAATCTTTTATTAACCACCACTTTGGTCCAAGCCCAATTAGAATGAGATGAGAAACTTTATCTGGAAATCTTCTTACGTATTCAAGCCCAAGAAGTACCATTGCAGAATGCCCCAACAAAGCAAAGGTTTTAAGATTTAATTTCTGAACGAATGAATCAAAATCATTGATTAATGAATCAAGAGTCATATCCTCGACTTTTCCAAGTTCAGAGTAACCGCAGAATCCATTATCAACGAAAATTAGTTGCAAGTGGCTCCTAATGTTAGTTGATAAGGTACGTTTATGAAAGGGATTTAACCCATTCAAAATTATACAAGGTACCCCATTTCCTTCGATTTCATAGTATATTTTTCTTCCATTAACTGTAATATGCAATTTCTTAGACTCCTCTTCAGTTGTTCCATCAATTTAATGCAATATAATAACTTTTTCCGTCTTTATAACTCACATAATGAAGCATTGGAAGTTTTAAAACAAAACAAACACATTACCACAATTGAAACTTGGACAGATTTCCCAAGATCTTGGGATTTTTGGGATAAACTAGGAGCTGAAAGTGTACATGAAGAAGCGGTCAGCAGACTTTATTGATAATGAAATAATTGAGAGTATTGTAAATTGCTATTCTGATTCTGGTGATGCTGAAAGAGCTCTATCTCTACTTAGGAGAACAAGCGAATATGCAATTAGACAGAACTGCGAAAATATAACAAGTGAGCATTTTTTGAAAATGAGGGAATCTATGTGGTAAATTATATTATGTATTTTGAAGAAGTGAAAATGTAAATAGGTTTATCCTTCCATGTTAAAATTCACTGAATTCATCTTGGTCTTCCACATCATCTTTCCAACGAGAATATTTCTTCATAATGTCTTCAATATCTCCAGAGATAGATCTGGCTAGTTCAGCTGCTGTTACTTCACTAACTTCTTTCTGTGTTGGAGGTGGTGCTTTTTGTGTTGGAGGTGGTGCTTTTAGTGGAGGTTTAATATCTAAAACAGCTTCTCCTCTGATTACTTCTTCTCGTTCTTTTTCTTCTTCAATGATGTCTAACCATTCCCTATACTTGTCTATCTCTACAACTTCCTTTCTGTGATCTTTCATCATTTGGAAAATTTCTGATCTAATTGGTTTTGAGATGTCCCAGCACATTTGCCAGAGCATATCAGATTGATAGTCAGAGAACTTAATTGCTGTTTTCTTTACCATAAATGCTGAAAACCTCCAGAAGTTTTCTCCTAATATTTCAGCTATTTTCTTTTCAGCTTTTTTCTCATTTGACTCTATACTCAAGAGCGTTTGGATACCTTCTAGCTGCTGAAAAACATATTTTCTTATATAGGGCCATAAGTTTGGGAATCGCAAAAGTTCTTCTTTTTCCAACAATTGTTGTGATTCTGGAGTTGTTTCTTCATGCTTAACTCTTTTCTCCACCATTGCATGTGCTAATTGATCAACAGTTTCATACCCGTTATTTTTAGCAATCATTTTTAGAGCTGAATCTATGGAATATAGGAGTGGTGCTGGATGTTCAAGTTTCGATTCTGCTAGTAAATCCTCAACTGCTAATTCAGATCCTATCCCTCCCAAAGATAGTGCTGCTCTGCTTTTTACTGATACATCTGGATCTTTTCTCACTGAAACCAGAAGAGCGGAGATGGCTTGGGGAGAGGTAAATTTACCTAGCGATCTAGCTGCTGCAAGCCTGATATCCCTAATATTATCCATTAGGCAGAAAATTAAAGTCTCTATCGCTCGATGGTCCCCAATCTCAGCTAAAGCAGTAATTGAATAAGTTCTGTTTTCTATTGAATCTTGATTTACAACCTTAATTAGAGGTTCAACTGCTCTTTCATCCCTCAAATCCCCTAGAGCTAAAATTGCCTCTTCTCGTTTCGCTGTATCTTCGTTAGTTAGTTGTTTAATCAGCTTACTGATATTTACCATGCAAGTATAACAAGTTAGTAAAAATATATAATTGTATTGCTTAACTGATGAGTCATCCAGTTTTTTTCAGATTTCTCCAAGAATAGTCTTCTTTTGCTATAAGAGTGACTGCAGAATCCTCTTTTTGGTCTATTATTTGCAGATCACTATCAGCAACAATTGCTTTTGAGAACTCATTAATTTTCTCAAATCGTGGCATAATTTCATATGGTAGTCTTTTTCTTGCGTCTCCAACTGACATAAAACCTTTAGGCTCCAAAAAATGTGCTTCAGATTCTAAAAATAATTTTGTATATTCTTCAGATTGTTCCATATTATATCCTGGAACCAAAGTTAACCTAACTACCTTTCTTGTATCCAGTGACGGGAGTAATTGTATTGTTTCATTTATTTTGTCCCAAGCATTGGTAATTGAGGGTCTTGCTGTCTTTTCGAATAATTCTCTATTAGGTGCGATTAAGGTTACATATAATTGAGTTGGTAAAGGATCTAACTTTTCTAGAACTTCTGGATTAGTTCCATTTGTCACTAGAAATGTGGTCATATCTCTTGAGTGGAATTCTTCTATCAATTCGCTCAATTTTGGATAAAGAGTAGGTTCTCCACTCAATGAAATTGCTGCATGCTTTGGATTGAGAGATTCTAGATATTTCTCATTTGGCACTGCAGGATGTGCATTATATCCAGCAACAAGTTTTCTTTGCTGCTCGATCATTTTATCAATAATTTCTTTAGGTTCATCAACTTTGCAGTTCATGGGATCTTTATTATACCATGAAGCACTTCTCCAGCAGAAAACACATTTTAGGTTACACCAAATAGTTGCGGGAGTGCATTGTAAACATTGATGTGAATTTATTCCGTAGAACTTACTCTTATAACAGACACCTTCTCCCTTTAATGAATGCTTTAACCATGTACATGTCTTAACAGCTGAATGGTTCCCAGCAATCCTGTACTGCTGTTTCTCCAATTTGTCTTTAACATTATCTGGAATAGAACAAGGAACAACAGTCATCTAAACTTCCAGAAAATCTTTCCTTTTTTATTCTTTTGATACAACTGAAATTTAATAAATATAAAAATAAAAGGAGGAAGATGTTAGTTGTAATCCTCAGTCATCAACTAGACTGTCTAAAGTTATCTCATCAAGAAATCCAAATCTACTTGCATCGCTCAAATAAGATTGTGCTTGAAAATCACTGTCAAATACTTTGACTTTATCTTTGATTTCTTTGTTTTTTATTTTCTTCTTCTTTGTGAATAAGAAAGCTATATTCTGAACAATTTTCCCTCTTTCAGCCAATTTATCTGCAATTTTATTAGCTATTTCTTCTGATTCCTTAACATCATAACTTGTGACATCAATCATGTAAAAGAGAGGTTTTTTAGCATTTTCATGTTGTTCATCTAAGCATCTTTTAAGTTCCTTTACCATTTTATCAGTATATTTTCCTTCAAATCTCATTTTTACTATTACTTGAGAGAGGTATCTCACATGAATTGTCATATTATCACAATTTTAACGCTAACCTTTCACAACCATGAAATATTTAAAAACGTTGTTTTTTGACACTTTTCTAAAATCATAAAATTTCGATGCATTACATTTATTAAATCTCAAGAAACTAATTGTTTGTGAGTTTGAAATGGTGAATGAAGATAAAGAAGAACCTGCTGAAGTAATGCAAGAAGATAAGACTTCATTCATCAATCGAGCTAGACAAATTCGTCTTGTGAAATTTGCTATAGTTAGTACAGGTGGATTTGGTTTGACAGAGTTATTTGTCTTTCTTTCACTTTTGGTTTTTGACTTGTACTTCTTAAGAGAAGAAATTCTTTTTAGATTCTGGGTATTCGATGTCTATACTAGTCACTTTGCTCTTCTAGTAGCAATAATTGTAGTAATGGTATATAACTACGCTATTAATAAAATTTGGACTTTTAGAAAGCAGGAACAGCTAGTAGATTTTAGAATCTCAGTTCAATTTATTAAATTTGCAATTGTTGGGGCTTCAGGAGCTCTAGTTAATTATGGATTGTTTCATCTATTTTTTGTTGTGATAGGTTGGAATGTTTATCTTGCAACTGCCGTAGGTTTTGTGGTTTCTGTATTAACAAATTTCATCTTGAATGATCTTTGGACATTTAATCCTAAATTTGGTAAAGAAAAAAACAATGTGTGATTAATTGAGTTCATAACCAC
>JAGLTB010000033.1 GCA_023270155.1 Candidatus Heimdallarchaeota archaeon
TGTCCTTGAACTGTATACGTCTGTAGAGAAATCTCAATATCTTCAAATTCATCTTTTTTCTCCAATTGCGAATCTACTGGAGAATACCCTTCCAATACTTCTGGATTTTTCACATTATCTGGAATTTGATTGTTGAGAATCTGATTTATACCATTAACCATCAACATTGAATGTCTGTGGTTAGTATCATACGTATCTCCACCGATGTGAGGAGTCACAATTACATTATCTAGTTCTAGAAATTCATTATCCTGATCAACCGGTTCTATCGAAAATACATCCAATGCTGCCCCTGCTATTTTCTTATCTTTGAGTGCATCTAGAAGAGCATACTCATCTACAATTGATGCTCTAGCAGTGTTAATAAAAAGTGCATGAGGTTGCATTAACTTAATCTGTTCTTCACCTATCATATCGTCAGTCTCATCTGTAGGAGGACAATGAAGAGTAACTATGTCTGATTTCGATAGAAGAGCATCAAGTTCAACTGACGCACCGTTAATAGCATTCAATCTAGACTGATCAATATATGGATCATATACTAGGAAATTAACTCTAAAAGGGAGTAGAAGTTTTGCTACAGTAAATCCTATCCTACCGAGTCCTACTATACCTACAGTTTTTCCTTGCAATTCGAATCCTTTGAATAAGTTATAATATTTGATATAATCTTCAAATTCATTGACCTCGAATTCGTCTTCCGAATGAAGTATCCGCTCAACCGAATGTAGTTTTCTAGCCAGAGCTAATATTAAACCAATCGTCAACTCAGCGACTGATACAGTATTTCTATCTGGAGCAAAAAGTACTGGTATTCCTTTTGCTGTTGCTGTGTTTATATCGATGTTATTTGGATCTCCTCGAGTGGAACCTATGATTTTAAGATCAACTTGCTCAATAACAGATTTCTTAACATTATCTCCCTCACAAATGAGAATTTCAGCACCAATCTCCTTTATTCGTTTAATAAGATCTTCATCTTTGAAATAGAGATTATTAGTTGTTCTCCAGCTTTCGTAAACTATTTCATCTTTTAGAATTTCTTTTAGTTTGTCAAGAGCTTCCGAAGAGAATTCTGCTGTAATGAATGCTTTCATTTTCCTCACTTTTTTTAAAACATCAATTTTCTTAATTTCAACATGTTTTTCATTTCACCTTTGACTTCTAGATTTCCACTGGAATAAGCTTTAATTGGATTAATCTGTTTAGTCATCATCTTCACAAAGATTGTTGAATCCATATTTACTTGAACTGCTGCATTCTCATCAACACCTTCTGAGAAATCTAAACCTTCCTCTCCATCGATTTTGAACAAGAAAGATTTTGATATGTCAGGAAAAGTAATCATCAAAGTGTTATACCAATTCTTGAAAGCTTTTCTTACTTTTTCTGAATTATACCGATCTACTATATTCTGGAGTCCATCAGTATAACTGAAATCTGAAGGAATCTCAGAAGGAACTGATTTTGAAGCAGTTTTAACTTTTTCAACTTGAGGTTTGATTGTTTCAATGCTTTTTTTAGCAAGTTTTTCTGTTGAACTTTTTGCTGCTGTATCTTGTTGTTTTGTAATCTTTTCTTCCACTGAAGTTTGTTTACCAGGTCGAATTATCTGCAAACCACTACCTCCACTTAGTGCAGTTTTTTCCGTGAAAGAAGCTTCCTCGAGTAATTTCGGAAAATTCTTTTTCATAGTCATCATCATCTTTATTGCTCCAAAAAAACCGGAAATTATTAGTATAAATCCTGAGACAGCAAATATTATCATGAATATGAAAACCAAGTTTCCATTTTGTGAGTTTATTGGCTCTACTTCGTACATTTTCAACAGGAGAATAAGAGTTAGGATAAGCAAACCAAGTCCAGTAAGCATCAAAGTTGAATAGATTGTTGAAATTTGAGCACTAAAAACCTTATATCTGGTTTTCTTCATCATAGAATAATCTCAAATTTAGAGTTTATAAATTATTCTTGCATACGTGTTCCTATCCATTTTCATATCGAATCTTCTTAGTAGTTTCTCATCCTCTAATTGATTCACAATAATTTATAAGTGCGAAAACAACATTCTAAAAGTAGCATCTGTGGTTGAAATTAACAATCTTATGTGTATTAAAAAACTTGAGGTATAGAATTGAGTGTCAGAATTAATGGGAAATATATACTGATTATTGCTTTGTTTTTTAGTCCAATTATAATAGCTAAAACAGGTACTGGTCTTAATAGTAAATTCGTGTTTCGAGAAGTAAAAAAAGAAGAAATGAATGTAAACATAGTTTTTGTAGGATTTGATGATTATTATACATTAGAGGAAAACTACGAATATCTTCCAACTAATGTCGACCCCATTGAATCTTTACATTATAACAATCCTTTTAGTGATTTTCCTTATTCTGAATACAATATTAGTTATACTTTTTCTTCTCTAACAACTGTAGAAGAAAATGGAATCACTGATTACATAGAGAGCATTGCTGAAGATCCTTATCCTCTAGCAGAAGACCCATGGGGATATTATTGATTTTTAATACACCTTTTAAGGAGTGATCTCTAATCTATTGAAAAACAAGAAGAGAAGAAAAGAACTATTTCTTTTTCTCTCTAAAAACAAAACTGGTTACAGGAATAACTAAGAATGCTAAGATTAGAGAAATTGCTAAGTAAGAACCTGAGTACTCAGGTATAACTGGCATAGTACCTAATGGATATAGATCAAATTCATTAGCGACACCATCTATAGAGTAATTACCTGTACCAGGCCATTCGTCCCAGTAGTTGCCTTCTAGAAGTACATCATCATACCATTGATTCCCCCAATTATCTTCTGCTTGGGATACTCCAGTTCCTAGTGCATAGTTATCAATAAACGCGTTATGGTAAATCTTACTGACACTTGTCGAGCTCAGTGTAACTATACCATAGAGTGTATTGTTCTTTAGAAGATTATTTGTTATAATGCAATCACCTGTACCAGTCAAATCCATGCCTTGAAAGTTGTTTTCTAATATATTATTTGTAACTGTTACGCTATGGCTTGTCTGTAACAAAAATCCTGTACCTGCATTATTTGTACAGTTATTGTGAGTAACAGTTGATGCATGAGCATTTGAAATTAGCATTCCATGCCAAGTGTTATCAAAGATAGTATTTCTAGTGACCAATGTAGCATTACAATCATTAATAGACATTCCTATGTTTGAAGTTATAGTGTTGTAAGAAACTGTGCTGTAAGAACCCTGGTTGATGTCAATTCCTGTGAGATAGGCTTCAATAGTATTCCCTGAGATTACTGAGTAACCTCCACCTTGCATAACTATTCCATGATTATCTGTAGAAATGATATGATTGTTGAGAACATTGACTGTGTCATTCCACATAAAATCATATTTACCCATGAAGATAGCATAATTTGTGTCTGTTTTGAGAAAACAATTCTCTATAACAAAATGTTTGGTTGTATATCCACCCATATTAATACAATAATCTCCAGTAACAGTAATGTTTAGATTTGCTATTCTGAAAGGATCACCTTCCGATCCAGTTCCTGTAATAATTCCATAGAGCGAAAAGTCATCATCTTCATCAATTAATATGGGACCATGATCAATTAAGGCTTTAAAGTTCGGTTTTTCTCTTTGGTTATTTGTAGAACTTTCAGCTATTGTATCAAGTGAAGTGGAGTTGAATGATGAAATCAAGAGACCTGATAGTAAAAATAGAAGAGTGTAGGTAATTAAACTGTATTTCTTTTTCATTTTTATTTTCCTTTCCATTTTATTCAATTTACTAACTTACTCAAATATGTTATTACGATATTTAAGATTTTAGAGGAAAATTAAAAAGGAGTGAATCTGAATTCTTACTCTATTTGATAAGGAGATTCTCTCATCTGTTTTGAGAGTTTCTTAAGAGTAAGAACTTTTTCCACATTCTTTTTTCCAAAGACGTTATAAAGTTCTGACAATGTAATCCCATTTTCAGTTGCTACTAAAATCTGGTCAACTAGTGAGAAACTTCCAAGCATTGCTCCTTTATTATCTATCCCAGGCATTACATCTGGATCAGCATATTTTTCTCTAATGAACTGAGGGACTTCTAGATATTCAGCTATTTGCTCTAATTGACTTCTATAGATGTGAATCAAAGGCATTACATCTGCACAATGATCAACTCCCCATTTGGAAAAAGTTCCTGTCAGCCATTCTGTTTTATTAGCTGCTCCCACAACCATGAGATTATTAACCTCTGCATATTGGTAGAGAACTACCATTCGCATTCTGTGTTTTGTTACAGCATAAGCGTTTCCTTTAGCAATCCAAGATTTAGCTTTAGGTTGTAAACGCTCTGCTAGTAAATTCTCTTCCTCCTCTTCAGAGAGAATTTTGGATTTACTTTTTTTAACGATAAAACTTCGTAGTCTTCTACTTGGAATAAAACCAATTGGAAGGAGTCTATACCCCTTTGCAGCTTTTACTAAAGGAGTTATGGATTTGGTTTTCAGTTTCACTCCTAAATGCTTAGCAAGTGCTTTTGCGTGTTTTTTGTGAATTGGCTTGCTATCTTTTTCAGGAAGATTGAATAATTGGACGTTTTCAGAACCTAAACTTCGAACTGTAAGAGTAGCAGTTACTGCTGAATCTAAACCACCACTAATACCAACTGCTGCTCCATCTCTTCCAAGTTCCTCCATTGTATTTCTAATTAGATTCTCAATCTTAGTGCACACTGAAGGAATATCAAGTTCAAGTTCATGGAGTATTGAAGACATTATAGTTTTCCCAGCTAAAATACGAATATTTGTTTTAAATTATCTAAATACCCAAAGTGGATATTTATAAAATTTAAAGCTTTAAAATTACATTTTTCTGGAAATTGGATTTTATGTAAAAAAAATTAACATACAATGAAGGACTTATTTAATTTCCATATAGTATGAAGTATTCTATTCATAACACAACTTCTAACCGTATTTATTTCGTGTTTGTGTATGTCCCTAAAAGTATGTAAATCATATCGTAAACCCAGTTCTTCATATCCTGGATTCAATTTTTTCCAGTAAACCTTTACCTCCTTTTTTTACACTTTTAACATGACTATCAACTAAACTATAAAGAGAATCAAAATCTCTTGCTATATAATGAGTTTTCAATTTTCCATTTGCATATCCCCAAGCTACGCCAATTCCTGGAATACCAAGCTTTTTAGCTATACTCATATCGTTCTGTAAATCCCCTACAAGTAAAGATTTCGAGATTTGTTCTGCGGAAAAATGTTTTTTGATAATTTTAACTTTATCAAAGTCTGATAATATTAAATCAAATGGATGATCTGCATCAAATAGCTTATTAAACAGATTATTTACAAATTGTTTATCTTTAAGTTGAGGATTTTGTGTTACAATAACTAATTCAAATTCACTTCTACTTTTTAGTTTGAGTAAAAACTCCTTTGATAAAGGAAATAATTCCGCGTGATGAAAAATCAGCTCATTCTGCATTTTAGACACATCTTTTCGTTTAAGAAACATACTAATTGGATTTATTGGCATTCTAAAAAGAGTCTTAATATTTATTTTTCCTGACATATTCTGATACATTGATTTCGTTTCAGCAACGGAGAGATTTTTTTTGAAAATAGAGTTGAAGGAAATTTGCCCAACTTTAATATTATCCACAATAGTTCCTCCAAAATCGAAGAAGATTGGTATTTTTTCCATAGATGCCACATCAAGTTATTATTAATTAATTAACATATTATTAAGATTTTCAGTTTATTTAGAAGAATCTTAACCAAAAATAATAATGTCCGTTGGCCATTTATCAATCAGTAGAGTAATTATGTTAATAATTGCAATTATTGGACCTAGAATGAAATACTTTGGTTTTGGTTTCAATTCATTCCAGAAGAGAGTAAATGCAAATAATGAGATGAATGAAGCGATGATGTCGATTAATCGCCACGATTCATTCTTCGATAGAATTACTATACCCGAGACAACAAAACCAACCATTACTAATATCCAAAGAACAATGCCAACGATCTTTACTATTTTATCTTCAAGGTATCTATCTAGTAACCATGATTGTCTTGACCATCCAAAATATCCTTCTTCCTCAGGCAGTTTTACATAAATTAGAAACATAAAGAAAACTAAGCCGTGAATTATGAGAAGAATTCCAAAAAGTATATGCAACATATCTACTTCTACTTCCAATGTCTATTTAAATTCTCCTTAAAGAAGTAAGAAACATATTTATTTCATTTATCAGTTATTTATTTAAGATGAATGTTGAACGGCAAGAGTCTTTAGCTAATCATGTACAATCTATAGAAGCTGACAATTCAGCGAAATTAGAGGTTAATCGAGAAGAGAAAAGGAAACGTTTTCTGAGTATTGATCTTTTTAGAGGACTAGCAATTGTAGGTATGGTTTTTGTAAATATACTGTCCGAATTTGATAATACTCCTGCTTGGTCTAAACACGCTGTGGATTATGGTTTAACCTATGTTGACTTAATAGCTCCTTTCTTTATTTTTGCTATTTCTTTAACATACAAAATGTCTTTTGATAGCTCCTTGAAGAGAGAAGGATATGTAAAAACATATACACGATTTGCTAGACGTTATGGTGCTTTAGTAGGCTTTGGAATCATGGGGAGTACTTATATTTTCACTAATGATGGAATTAAGTTTGGGTGGGGTGTTCTTCAAGTAATAGGCTATGCTGGAATTTTCACTATGTTCTTCATAATTCTTCCAAGAGTTGTCAGATTCATCATAGGTATAGGAACATTGGTAGCCTACCAACTCATCCTTAATATCTCAGTAAATGTGGAGGGAGTAATGATATCATTAGCTGATTTAAATCTACTAGATGAACATGGGGGAGTTATAGGTGGGATTGGTTATGCTGCTCTGATGTTAATCGGAACGGCTTTAATAGATGATTTTAGAGAAAGAAAGAAACTACCGATACTAATTAGTGGGATTGTCTTTACAGCTATTGGAACAACAATTCATTATGTTTGGAAGTTTTATGGAGTACCTCAATATGGTGGATTATCAAAGGAAAGAATGACAGTATCATATGTGACTTTGACACTGGGTTTAGGAGCAGTTTTGTTCTGGTTAATCTGGTATCTATTTGATAAAAGAGAATTAACTAAAGGTAAAAGCAAAATACT
>JAGLTB010000034.1 GCA_023270155.1 Candidatus Heimdallarchaeota archaeon
GTAACTCCAATAGAAGTAGCACCAGTAGAAACAACTGAAGACATACCCATTGAAGAAACTCCTGTAGAGGTAATGGCTGACACTTCTCTAGAGTTTGAGATTGTTGAAGACATACCAGTGGAAATGACAACAGTAGAGGTTGTTGAAGAAACTTCTGCTGAAGAAATCCCTGAGATAATTCCTGAGGTTCAAGCTGAAGCTACAACTGAACCTGCTCAAAAAGTTGAAAAACCTGCTCCTCCTGCAGTAATAGAACCAGTTGCTCCACCTGATACTGTTCCTAAAATTGCTTCTGATACACCTGTAGATCCTAAGCTTAAAGGAGAGTTAGCTGCTGGTCTGAGTGAAATACTTGAAATCCCAACTCCAGGTGACGTGGAAACTGTTTTGGAAGGAAAGCCAGAAGTAACTGAAGATCTGATGCAAGAAACTGGGACATTTGTAAGTGGAGAAATGGAAGTTACCTCAGAAGAGGAAAAAGCACAAGAAGCTGTAGTAGTATCAGAAGAAGCTCCTGCTCAAATCGAATTCGACGCAAATGATATCAAAGGTTTTGCTAGTTTCTTAATGAAAACAAAAGATGAAGTTCCTGAAGGTATTTTTTCAAAGGAAGCAATCAAAAGTATGTCAGACTTCTTATCAAAAGGAGTTAACAATAATAAAGAAACTAAAGAAACAGAAGAACAAGAAGAATAATCAGATTGGTCTACTGTTATCATATCTTCTATATTCAAGATCACTATCTAGAAAAACTGGTATTTCTCTCATACCTTCAATACATTCATGGATAGGATACATTTCGATAGTTGTTACTCCAAATCCTGCAGTAACTTTTATTCCTCTTTCAAGTTTTTCGGAATTTTCAACAGCAACATCAAGAATTGATTTTTGAACTTGCTTACCACAAATGTCACACTTGACATTTACTTTGACATCAAATCTTCTTTCAAGATTAGCTATCTCTCTAACTTTGCCATCTTCTAAGTATTTGGATAGAGATGATTTCATCTTTGCTTTTGCTTGACCTATTAGTTCATCAGGTTGGAAGATATGCATTACCTTTCCGCTAAGTTCTAGGAATCTTCCCCGAGTATCTGCCAAATCAGGAACGTGTTCAAACACTGCTGTAAGTACCAAATCATTCTCAATTTCCCTCATAAAAACACAATAATTGCCTAACGAGAAAATAGCATAATCCATTACCATTCCAGGGAAGAAAGTGTTGGAAAGCTCATTCCTTAATCTTTCATAATTAACACCAGCTAGAGCTTCTGGCTGGGAATAAAGAACAAGACCATGAGTGGTTGATACTGCCAAAAATGATAATTCATATTCTCCTACAACATCTTTGATCTCTAGTGTTTTAGCATCATCTTTTGGGAAAATTAAAGCGAGAATCTTTTGCATAGCATCCCAGAGTGTATCTTCAAAGATTGATGTACCGTATATTTCTGCATTTCCCATACTAGAAACTTCAAATATGTCTTTGATAGATTGAAGAACAGCTTCTCTTTTATTAACAGGAACAACATCCATTTTATGAGCAAACACGTATATCCTTGCAGTTCTGCTTATCTCTTTGACATTTTCAACTGTTAAATCGAAATAATATTTAGATCTCATCACGTTGGCAGCATCAGATACATCTACAACAAAGATAACTGCTTTTACATCAGAAAAAGTTCTTTCTTGATACTGTTGAAAGACTTCGTTTAGGTAAGCGCTCTGCCCCCCTACGTCGAATAAGTTTATGGAACTTCCTGCGATGTTAAACAGTTTTCTATTAATTCGAACTGTTGCTGGATTCTGCGATGTGGACTCTGGAGCAAATCCTTCAAAAACTACTTGTCTTATGGAGGTTTTTCCAGATTGTGATAGTCCCAATATGGCAACTTTGGATTCCAAACCTTTTCCTTCAATGCTCATTTTCTACAATCAAAGTGTTGTAATTCACTTATAAAATATTTATGTTAGTCTAAAACATGAATAAACAAACGTTTGGAAAGAAAAAACTCAAATCTACTATTACAGCGTTCTAGATGGGGGGTTTTTTAATTGTCTATCACTTTGCACTAAAGTCTCCTTCCTATAAGGTAGTATATTGAAAAAACAAACTACTCTGAACAGTAACCTCACCTTCTTGGATTGGGCACCTTACTATTTGGGAGGGTGCTTTGCATGGTTTTGTAATCTAAATTCCTACTTTTATCTACAAAAGAATAATAAACAACTCTTATAACAATTATACATGGATTACGATGCCATAATTATCGGGACAGGTGTTGGAGGATTAGTTGCTGGTGCTAAACTAGTAAAGGAAGGTAAGAAAGTTTTGCTAATTGAACAAGAATCAACCCCAGGGGGTTATGCTTCTTGTTTAAAAATATCTGATGATTATATGATAGATTTTGGTCTTCATGCAATGGAGGGTTTATATGAAAAGGATCCCAAGGTAGAAGTTTTCCAAGATCTAGATATATTCTCCAACATCGAATTTGATAAGATTCCTACTGGTTTTTACAAATTCTACAACGAAAGAAAAGATTTTACCATACCTGATAATGAAGAAGAAGCAATTGAGAAACTAATTGAATGGTTTCC
>JAGLTB010000035.1 GCA_023270155.1 Candidatus Heimdallarchaeota archaeon
TCGGTATTATCCAATACTATGGAGATGATCCTTACAAGCTATCTGCTATAACTTATGCTACAGCACTATCATCACGTTTTAAGAGCGGTTCTCATTATATTAAAGGTGGATCAATAAAATTCAGTTACGGTCTTGTTAAATTTATCAAGCAACATGGTGGAACTTTTCTGTTTGATAGGATAGTAACAAGAATAATAGTTGAAAGAGGAAGAGCTCAAGGAGTTGAGTATATAGCTAAAGGGGGAAGTGAAAAAAAAGTTCACAAAATTAATGGCAAAATTATCATCGCAAATGCACCAGTTCCCCAAGTAGCTAACGAACTTCTTCAAGGAAAACCTCAAGTGAAATTTAAGGAACAAATCAATAATTTAGAAGTAGGGCATTCTATGCTTAATATCTTCCTTGGTTTCAGCAAAAGACCTATAGAAATTGGAAATACAAGTTACACAACTGTGGTGAATGACCCAAGTATTATTGGACTCAAACAAGTTGCAGATAATCATAAAGGAGCATATGAGAAGAGAAACTACATATTTATTGATTATAGTCAGATAGATTCAATGCTTGCTCCTTCTGGAAAAAGTATAGGTGTAATTAGTACTGTTGATTATTTAGAATATTGGGGAGGTTTAAGTAAAGCAGAATATACAACTAAAAAGAAAGAAGTCGCTCAGATTTTCATTGACCGCTTATACAAACTATTTCCCGATATGGTTGGTCATATCGATTCCTATTATGTTTCGACACCTAGGACAAAAGCAGAGTATACACTTAATCCAAATGGAACTTTTCTTGGATTTGCAAATACTGTAAACCAATCGGGAATGAGACGACTGAAAAATAAATCTCCTATAAAAAATCTCTACTTCGCATCTGCATGGACGTTTCCAGGAGGAGGATTTTCCTCAACAATATGGTCAGGTTGGCAATGTGCAAAAGAAGTATTGAAAAAATTATAGCAAGAATAACAAGCAATACTGACTATTACTGTTTATTATTCTGCATATACGATCGAGAAATTTTTGTCAATCAGTTCTATTTTTTCTCCTTCTAGACCTGTAAGATTAGTAAACTTACATGGTAAACCTCTAGCTGTTAATGGATTCGATCCTTGCATTAGTTGGAAATGTAGATGAGGTGCTGAAGAATTTCCTGAATTACCAAGGAGACCTACAACTTGACCTTGCTTGACTTTTTCACCATTTTTTACTTTCAAGGAGTTTGGTATCAAATGAGCATAAAAAGAACATTCGTCTTCAGGATGTTCAATCACGACATAGTTTCCTGCTGCAACTGGAAGATATCCTGATTCCATAATTACTTTTCCCAAATCTTCTTCTGGCAATAACTCACCAGCTGCAGGATTATCAGGCAGTTGTTCAAATGTGTCCACCACAACACCATCAGCTATTGCAATTACCTCTTCACCATAAAAGATATGTGATTCATTTTCCCTTCCTGAGCTGGAACTCAGATTCATTTCTTTATCTACTTTTATAAGATCAAAACCAAACTCCTGTGAATGCATTCTTCTATGCTCATAAGGATTATCAAAGGGATTAGCTGGTATCCATGCTCCTCTAAGAGGAAAAATATACTCATTCTTACATTCATATTGTTGTAAAGGTATTATGATTACTTCCTTTTTCTGATCACCTTTCTCTGTATAATAAACAGTGAACTTTAACTGATCTACAGGTTCTTTATCCATGTAAACAAAGTGCTCTAATCTTAATCCTGTCTCTTGGTCTTGCTCTAGCTCATTTAGTGAAAGTTTATCTTTGTTCCAAAATTCAGCTGTGCCTAGGAAAAACTTGGCTAAATCGGGGTGTGGTAGAGCTTCAGTTAATTTACTTACATCCTCTGCTTTCTTCTGAATCATCTTCTCATTATAAATTATTGATTTTAAAGTTTCAGAATTTCTTTGAATATCAAATCGATACTGTGTCAATATAATTTTGTTTGATGAATCATTTATGATTCTAACTGCTCTTAAAAAGAAACTTGATTCTTTTCTCCCTATATCTTCAAGGTTTCTTAAACCATTAATTAGATAATCTGATGGAAGGAAAGAAATTTTCATATTTGACTCTCTTTTTGCACTTCTATATTTATCTTTGTGCACATTATTCATAATTTGGAATAGAATAAAGTAAGAATAAGTGTTTTTGGAAATCATTTCAAGTGAATCTTTTTTAGTAAGCTTCCTTCAAATCATTAAAACTAGGTTGTAGACATATTGACTAAAGCTATGAAAAAATTTTACGATCCTTACCACGAATTGTCTAAGACACTCAATAGGATCCCAAATGGTTTCGCCACTTTGGAAGATGGTACTCACCTGAAACTTTTGCAATGGATTTTCGAACCTGATGAAGCAGAGCTTGCTAGTAAGATGAAGCTTTCAGGTGAAACAGTTGAAAAAATGTCCAAACGATTGAAGATTCCATTAGAAAAGCTAACAGCAAAACTCAAAATAATGAAAGAGAAGGGGCAAGTTCATATTCGAAGATCAAAAGGGAGAAAGAAGTATGGAGTAATGCCTTTTGTTGTTGGTATTTACGAAGAACAGATTCATAGAATGGATCCTGAATTCGCACAATTATTCGAAGAATATGTCCAAAAAACTCAAGGAGAAGTATTGTTTACATCAACACCTCCTATTCAAAGAGTTGTTCCAGTTAAAAGAGTGATTAAAACTGAACTTGAAATCCATACTTATGATGAAGCTGAGAACATTGTAAGAGATGCAAAAAGTTGGGGTATAAGAGATTGCATCTGTAAGGTACAGCAAGAGATGATAGGAGATCATACCTGCGAGTATCCTACTAAAGTGTGTATGGTTTTTTCAGGTAGAGAAAATGCTTACGAGAATAGCATTAGAACAGAACCAATCACAAAGGAAAGATCCTTAGAAATCCTAAGTGAAACTGAAGAAGCAGGCCTTATTCATACATCAATGAATGTTGAATTAGATCACAGATATATCTGCAATTGTTGTACATGCTGTTGTGGAGTACTAAGAGGGTTAACAGAATGGAATCAACCTAATGCCTTTGTAAAATCAGATTATGAAATATCAATCTATGAAGAAGACTGCATAGGTTGTGGAAAATGCATAAGTCGATGTCAATTTAATGCGCTAGAGATTATTGATGGTAAGTGTGAAGCAAACGTCAAATGTGTTGGATGCGGTGTGTGCGCAATTGTATGTCCAGAAGACGCATTATCCTTGATACCAAGAAAAGCTTCAGAGATTTCCAAACGACCAAAGAACCTTATAAGATGGATGTTTAAAAGAGCATTTTCAAGAAAGGTTAATTTATTTAGATTAATTTAACAATCTTATTTCTTGTTAGCTCTTCATTAGAATTTTTACTTTATAAAGGTACTCGAAATGTTTTTATTTAGTTCAAATCAAGCTCTTATTTGATAAAATCAAAAGTGAGAAAAATGAAAACAAAATTAGGTATACTAATTATAATATTGATTTTATTCCCCCCAAACTTATTGTTAGGTGTACAAGGTCAAAACCCTTCACCAGTTATTTATATAAATTTCCTGACACCAGATACTGACCCAGCGCGTATTCAATGGGCTGATTTAATTGAACAAGAAATAGCTAAAATTGGAATAAACGTTTCCTTTGAAGAAATAACTGGTTGGGGAGGTATTGGTCCTAGAACTTGGTCTTATCCAATGATAGATTATGACTACATCCCAATTTATGATGATGGAGGATATGATGTTCTCTTTGTCGGTTGGAGCTGGGGACTAGACGGAGATTTAGAGGGTTTGTATGAAACTTCTGCTATAACACCCCTAGGAGATAACCATTATCAATATTCAAATACAACCTATGATACAATATTAGAGCAATATCTTGTTTCTGTTGATCCTAGTGAAAGAGCAAGTAATTCTCATCAACTACAAAAAATAATCTATGAAGATCTTCCAAGTATTGGTATCATTTATTCTGGTAGACTCTTTGGATTCAAAGAAGGACTTACAGGAATCGATAATTTGTTACTATCTACTTCCAATTACCGTATAGAATATTGGGATGATCCAGATGACCATATCATCAAATATGGTATCCCTGCCACTTTAATAGAACCAAACATCTTCACCGCTGAATCATTTTATGATTGGCAATGGATGAACTCTGTTTATGGTTGTCCAATAAAACGAGCTCTAAGTACCCATAATTGGGAAGTAGAATGTGCTTCATCAATAACAACCGAAGTTGATTTAGTAGCTGAAACACAAACAGTTAATGTATCGTTAGATCCACTAGCTACTTTCAGTGATGGAGATTCAGTTTTACCAGAAGATCTCAAATATAGTTGCCAATTACACATGACTCCTAATGTTGGTTCATCTTCGTATTGGGAATTTGTACAAAGGTTTGGAGACAATGCTTCTATTTCTATCGATGCTACAACTGGCAATGTTCCTGGAGGTAGTGTTATCTTTGAAATGACAGATATTTTCAACTTCTGGGAATCTTTATACAACATTCAAATCATAGACAAAAGTGATGTTGAACCACGTATTGCAGCACGTGGTTATGATATTTTTAATATAATACCATTATCTCCATCTGATACCTTTGGTGATGGTTATGCCCTTGTCAAATCCTGTGGTCCAATGATGCTAGAATCATTTGACACAGTAAACAGTGTAGTAAAGCTAGTACCCAATCCATTCTGGCACGGATCTCCAGTTCTGCTAGATGAATTCTATCTAATATTTGTTGCTGGTAAAGATACAGCTGTTTCGTTATTAATTGATGGAACAATTGACATTGTGGATGGACAATATTACCCAGTATGGACAGACTTTGAAGGTGTTACAGGAGTCGAAGGTGTTCTTATACCAAGACTTGTGCACCAAGAATTATCAATCAACATGAAACATCCTGTATTAGGTACAGGTGAACTCACACCAATTGGTACACCTGAAGCAGCTAAGAAAGTTAGACAAGCAATAAGCTGTTGTATACCCCGTCAAACAATTGTTGACGATATTTTAAACGGATTAGGCAATCCTGGTATTATTGCTCTACCTGATAACTGTGCAGATTTTGACAATAGTCTTGCTCCGTATCCTTATGATATCAACCTAGCTACTACATTGATGGAACAAGCAGGTTATTTTTCAACAATTTCTGAATATAGTAACATTGCGTTAATAATATTCATGTTTGCAGGAATAGTATCAATATGCGTGTTTAGAAAAATAAAGAAATAATTTTTCTTTTTTTCTTTTATTTATAAAACTTATTTAGTAACTAACTAAATGTGATTATATGGTTTATATTGGTGATTTGATTCATCTATTTCTTACTTGCTTTCCTGGTTTCTATCTTCTAACTCATATTCCCTAAGATATCTATATGATGATTAAGAAAGGAACAGCTTCAAACCCAAGCACAACTTTCAAATCCTTTATTGAAGGTATTTCTGTTTTTTTCCCAAAAATCAGAAAAAAAGAATGATAATGTCACTTTTAAAACTTTGGGGAAAAAGGAGACTATATAAATTTGACAGCAAGGTTTTTATTATTCCCTACGTATTTCTTATTTTGATATTCTAATTGTGAAAAAAATGAAAAATCAAACTAAATCTTTCTTAGTTTTGCTTCTTATAGCTACTTCCTTGCTATATATTACTTCTATTGGTGTTTTAGAAACAAAAAGCCAAATTCCAACACCTGTTTTTAACATATCATTTTTAACTCCAAATACTAGTACTGAAAGACTTGAATGGTCTGCTTTAATTGCGCAAGAAATAGCCAAAATTGGTATAAATGTAGCTTACATTGATGAACGTGGTTGGGGAGATATAGCTCCTCGAACATGGAGTTATCCATTTATCTACTATGACTATATCCCGACATATGCTGCAGGAGGATTTGACACATTATTTGTAGGTTTTAGCTGGGATTTGGATTGGGATCCCACAGATTTTTACTCAACCATATCAACTCCTCCCTTTGGAACTAACTACTATCAATATCACAATGTAACTTATAATATTCTTCATAACCAATATATGGAAGAATACGATAACATAACAAGAACTTCCTATGCACATCAAATGCAAGCAATATTGTACGATGATTTACCAGCAATTGGCATTTTATATCTTGGTGATCTTTTTGGTTTCAGAACGAACCTTGTCGGATTTGATACATTCCTTTTGACAGCTTCTGAACATCGTTCCGAAAATTGGGATGATCCTGATAACCATATAATTCATTATGCTGTACCTGGTGATTTTTTTGATCGTCATATTTTTGAGGGGGAATCATTTTCTGATTTGTTCTGGATGCAGAACGTTTACAGCGGATTATTCAAAAGAGGACAAAATCATCATAGTTGGGAACCTGTTATTGCAAAAAATGTTTCGGTAATTCCACATAGATCTTATGGATTGAATGCTACTGTTTTTCTTGATCCTAATGCAAAATTTAGTGACGGAAATCCAGTTTTACCTGAAGATGTTAAATACTCTTATGAATTGCATATGACACCTGAAGTATCATCAAATGAATTTAGCTGGTTACAAGAATGGTTCTCGGGAATACATGAAATTGAAGTTATAAACAATATTCCAGGAGGAGAAATGCGATTTCATCTAAGGAAATTGACAAATTTTCCTCTAAAAATGCTTTCTTTAGATATAATTGATAAGAGTGAAGTAGAACCATTAATCTCCACATATGGCTATTCTATCTTTGATGAAATTCCAGGGACTGGTAATGTTGGATGGTCTCTTGTCAAATCATGTGGTCCTTTTATGCTACAATCTATTGATTACACTAATGGTATAGCGCACATGGTTCCAAATCCATTCTGGAATAATAATACTGTATCAGGTGGACAACAACCTCATCTTACTGATATTTATGAAGTCTGGATCCCAGATCCTAGTGACGCTTTTGCTGAATTACTTCTCAATAATATTGATATTATGGATGCTTCCTTTGTACCAGATCCAATAATTTTTGAAGGTCATTCTTCTGTTGAAGGTGTTCTCTCCACATCTCTTCATCCACAAGAAATGTCAATTAACATGAAACACCCAATCCTTGGAACAGGGGAATTAACACCACTAGGTACTTCTGATGCAGCAAGAAAAATCCGTCAAGCTATTAGTCATGCTATACCTAGGCAGACTATCATTGATGATATACTAAATGGTACTGCATTTCCAGGCATTTTAGGAGTTCCAAATGAGTGTATCGGTTTTGATAGCACCCTTCAACCTTATTCATATGATATTCCTTTAGCATTACAGCTGATGGAGCAAGCTGGATATGTTTCTATAATCTCTGAATATACTGAATTTAATATACTTCTCATTGTAGTCTTTGGCATTGTATCAATATACGCTATAAGAAGAACAAGAAAATAATATTTTTCCTTTTTTTTTTACATTCTTGTTTTCCAATTATTTAAAAGGCCATTTTTCAAGTAATTTCAAATTTTCTTCTAGTTTAGCATCTCTTAGTATTTTCACTACTTCTGATTCTGATAATTTCTTTGGTAGCTCAGCCAATTTACTAAATTTGTCAATGAATACTAATGCAAAGGCTAGTGAAAGATTAGCATCAACTTTAGAAATTTTATCGAAAGTATCTGCTGAAGTATGCCCGTACCCTCTTCCAGCTCTTGGATCAGGTTTTTCTCCGTATATGCAGAAATTTGGTATCCCTCTAAGCATGTAAGGATAATTATCGCTTGCTGTAATTATGTGTTTAGAAATCTTGGATTCATATAGCAATTCATCTTTAAGCTTCAACATTGTTTTGTAGAGCTCTTCATATCCATTACAAGCTATATGCTTGGGTATATGTCCAACAAGACCATCGAAGTTTATCATAGCAACAATGTTTTTCACTCCTGTATTGTTGACCAGAATAGTCGAACCAACTACACCAAATTCTTCAACTGCAAAAGCAATAAATCGAATTGTTCTATAAGGAACATAGTTATGCTCAACCATTAATTTTGTTAGTTCTAATAAAACAGCTATTGATGCAGCATTGTCTGTTGCTCCTTGAGCAATATCGTGTCCATCATAGTGTCCTCCAATAACGATTACTTCATCCTTTTTAACTCCTGGAATTTCCCAAATAATATGTTTAGAAGTAGTAGTCTCATAATTATTATACACTGTTATTTTTCCTGTAACATCTTCATATCTTTTCATCATTTCTCTTATGTATTCGTAAGATTCTTTTGATATTCCAATAGCAGGTATCTCCCCTATTCGATTTGATCTAACACTACCTGTTGGGAACAATTGCCCTGGATTATGATTAGCAAAAATGAATCCGCTAGCACCAAAATTGAATGCATTTGCATATTTTATCCTTCTGTGCAACCACCCTTCTTCTGTATTTCCAGAATGAACCATAACTATATTTCCTGGAATAATTTCTTTTAACCTGTTCAACTCTGTTACCGATCCTCCTCCACAATCTATGATTCTTCCTTTGGTTCCTTCACCTGGTGTAGAAGGTGCTAGGACTAAGGAAATAGCTGGGAATTCTTTCTTCTCATCTGTTCTTACATAGAAATTACAGGCTCCTCTCCACCAACCTTGATACTCAAATTCATACTCCTGCTTATTAACGTTTAATTTGGAAAGAAAATCAATTATATACTGTTGAGCATTTTTCTCGCTCTCTGTTCCTGAAAATCTACTTCCTAAAAGGCATAGATCCTTAATTCTTTGTAAAATATCATTCTTAGTAAATATCTTACCAAGTAATTTTTCAATCACTTCACCTGAGTTATCCATAAAAAGAAGTAA
>JAGLTB010000036.1 GCA_023270155.1 Candidatus Heimdallarchaeota archaeon
TCGAAGTTATCTCTATTGAGACTGATAATACGACGACAATCCCACAATTACAAGCTTTTGCTATAGATCAAGGAATGACCTGGACTCTAAGTATAGCTCCTCCTGAGATGGTAATAGAATACGGAATATTTGAAATTCCAGCATTCGTGGTGATAAATACTGACGGAGAAATTACTTTTGCTCAAGAAGGATTAGTTTCTTTTGATAAACTTAAAGAAGCAACTCTTGATGCAATTGAAGGGAGAAGCGAAGCAATACAAATTACAAGCTATCAAGGTTTTCTCATAGGTTTTGCGATAATCGTTGCAATAACATCTTTCTTTTCACCCTGTTCATTTCCTCTACTTCCTGGTTATGTTGCACATATAATTGGAGTTGATTTATCAACAGAAGATGAAGAAGATGAGGGGACGATATCTCAAAAGAAGAACTATCTATTATATCCCATTTTGGGTTTTAGTGGGGGTATTGGGATTCTTGTAAGTTATCTGATACTAGGTATTGTTATAAGCGCGGTTGGAAGCGCTATCCTCCCTTACGTTGTTTATGTTCTTCCTGTGATTGGAGGAATTTTCATACTTTTTGGGATTTTAATGTTTACAAATTTCGAATTCTCTTTTTCAAAATTACTTAATTGGATTAGAAAAGGACAAGTAAAAATGACAGAAAAGGAAAGAAGATTCGAAACAGGTTGGAAAATTCTCAGTACTTTTCTTTATGGATTTGGATATGGGGTAGCATCTCTAGGATGTAATGGACCTATCTTTCTTGCATTCAGTCTCCAAGTAGGAGCACAACCAACTGTATTAAAAATGATTTTTGCTTATCTAGCATTTGGGTTAACAATCATTTTATTGATGGTAGGAGTGACAGTCTTACTAATCTTTTCGAAGGATATTATAGTTCAGAAATTAAAAACTTCAACTGAAATCATCAAAAAAATCAGCGGAGCTATAATGATTGTAGTAGGGATATATTTATTATTTGAATTTATTTTCGGAAGGTAGATTATAAATGACAAAGAAACTAAAGTCTATGCTAATACTCATAGGAGTGTTATTGATTTTATCAGCATCTGTTAGAACAACCAAGGCAACAGATACATATGGAATTACAAATATAACGAAAACTCCTCAAACCTTGCAACAAAACGAAAATATGACAGTTTCTGTTGAATTTGTTGACGGATCACTGTATGCTTTAGTAAAATTATTAGTTTGTCAATTGGAACCAGTTTATAGGTGTGATGCTTTTCCAACAATAATGCAAAATACAACTGAAGATATCTATTCTGCAGATTACTTGATAGAATTTGACATAGGAACAGTTGTAGGTTTCACAGTAATTATAGTCTTTGAAAATTTTACAACAGCTCAACTACCAGAAACCTCAGAATTTCTGGGATTAGAGATTGTTGAACCAGTTTCAGGCTCATTCTACATTGCTGCAGGAACAGTAAGTGGAATTGAGGATACTTCAGGATTCAGCTACTTATTTGTTGGTCTATCAGTTCTAGTAATAACAATAGCAATTAAAAGAAGAAATAATTAGAATTTCTTTGATTTATTTCAAGAATGTTTAAAAACAATATATTCTTCCTTTTCTCGGTACTATTCAACTAGTTTGCGAGATAAGAAAATGAATAACAAGGATATGTTTGTACATACTCAAGAGCAAAAAAAAGCTATTAAAGAGCTTCTTGATAGTGGAAGAAGGAGCGTTCCTACTTTTCTTGATGAAGGAGCTAGTGAAATTAAATATGTTCCAATAGACGATGGGGAGTTGCGATATTTTCATCATAAACCTGAGAAACAAACAACAAAAAGACCAATCGTATTCATCCCTGGATATGTAGCTGCTCCTATTGCTTGGGTAGACTTTCATATCCCTCACCAAGGTTTTGGTGAATATTATTACTTGGAAACAAGAGAGAAGAGATCGAGTAGAATCAAGAAAACAAGAAAGACAACAATGACAATTACTCAAACAGCTTATGATGTGGGAGTAGCTCTAGAAAATCTAGGATTAGCTAAAAAAGATTATGTTTTAGCTAGTTCAAGTTATGGAGGAGCTGTAATTTTGGATGGTTTAATCAATAAATATTTTGACCCACCAACAGCTTTTGTTCATGATCCAATAGCCAAATGGGTATGGGAAAAATCGATAAACAATGCTCTTCTTCGAGTTGTTCCAAAATTTATTCTTTCAGTTCTGAGGATGCCTTTAGCTTATATTTTCACTGCTGGAATGAAGAACAAAGCTAACAGAATGAGAATGATAGAATTTGCTAGAGGTATCCAACCCTGGAAATTCAAAAGATGTACTCTTCAGAATAAAAAATTCAATATCTTTGATGATTTGAAGAAAATCAAAAATGAAGTTTTTATAAATACAGGTCCCTTGGATAGGTATCATCCAAGGTTGGACTATTTTAATTATGCAAAAGAAATACCTAAGGGACGATTCCTTTTCATGAATACTGCAGATAGTGATAGACAATTACTAGCAGGTGTAATTGGAACCGCGTTTGCAAAAGTAACTAAAAATGAAGGCCTACCTGATTCTCTCACTCAATTTGAGATACAAATAAAAAGAGATTGAGAATTCATTCCTTTTTTTGAATTGAGAAATTTGTCAAATTTAAACATTTAATAACCCATCATCTTGTAATATTAATTGGATTTTTGTATGACTGAGTTGAGCCAAGCTGATAAACTTGAGGAAAAAGATAATGGGCAATCTTTGAAGAACTATTTTCTTTTCTTTTCAGGACAGCAAATAAGCCTTTTAGGATCAACTGTAGTACAATTTGTTCTTATCTGGTGGATTACATTAGAAACAGGTAGTGAACTAATATTAGGTCTTGCTTCACTAGCTGGTTTTGGACCTATGGTTATACTTAGTCCTATTGCAGGGACAATAGCAGACAGAATCAACAGAAAATTGGTAATTATCACTGCAGATACATTAATTGCAATTATAACTGCTGT
>JAGLTB010000037.1 GCA_023270155.1 Candidatus Heimdallarchaeota archaeon
TAAGCAAAGCTATCTGGTGTATCCGAATAGCTGGGTCAACTGTACCACAATACGGGGTCAATGAAGAAGCATACTACGGGTTAACAGAAGATCAGCGAGGATACGAGTATAAAGATAGATACTATGACTCTGTACTCTATAGATTAGCTGCTTACGATCAGGATACTGGATTCGCTTGGGATTCAACTTTCAGTGGAACCCCCTCGAGTGAAAATCCTGGCTTATTAACAAAGGCTACTCAAAACCCAGTTCATGATCTAACAGGTGATGATGGTTTTACTTACTTTAAAGAAGTATTTCGAAGCTATGGTTTCACTCAAGCCGTGCAATATGCACGACTATACCCATTAATTCGAATTTTTGAAGTCCTCTATCCTGAAAATATTGCGCAAGCATCTGCAGAATTATTTGGTAGATATCCTATAGAAAGTGATTCAGAGTAATTCTGAATCTATCATTTTTTATTTATTTTCTAACATTAAATATGGAAGTAGTTACCTTATTTAGTAAAGCTTTCAGATAAAATAAAACAACATTAAAGGTTCCTACCTTGAGAAATAGGCATGTATCAATTAAAGACAACCGAACCAAAATGCTTTTAAAAATTGAACAAGGGGAATTATTAAAATACAACCAAAACATTAGTGTTTCTAACAAAAAAGGTGTATAAAAGATGAGTTCCAAAGAAAAACCTCATTTAAATTTAGTAATCATTGGTCACGTTGACCACGGTAAGTCTACAATGACTGGACATTTACTCTATCTTTGCGGTAGTGTGTCTGATCGTGATCTACAGAAATTTGAAAAAGAAGCAGAATTAATCGGTCGAGGTAGTTTCAAGTTTGCTTGGGTTCTAGATAAATTGAAAGAAGAGCGAGAGAGAGGAGTAACAATCGATCTTGCATTCTATAAATTTGAAACCAAGAAGTATTATTATACTATTATTGACGCTCCTGGCCACCGAGATTTCGTTAAGAACATGATCACAGGTACTTCACAAGCCGATGCTGCAATTTTAGTTGTAAGTGCAGGAACTGGTGAATTTGAAGCTGGAATTAGTTCTACAGGACAAACAAGAGAACATGCTTTATTAGCAAAAACTCTTGGGGTTGATCAATTAGTTGTAGCAGTAAATAAGATGGATCTTGCTGGTTACAAACAAGAACGTTTTGAAGAAATCAAAAACGAAATGGAAAGAAACCTTAAACTCTTCGGGTTTGACATGAAAAAGGTAGATTTCATTCCAGCTAGTGGAATGAAAGGAGATAATCTTGATAAGAAGTCAGACTCTTTGTCATGGTATACCGGTCCTACTCTTCTTGATGCCCTAGATAATTTCATAGTGCCACCAAAGCCCATGGATAAACCACTTCGCCTTCCAATTCAAGATGTATATACAATTACAGGTGTTGGTACAGTACCAGTAGGTCGTGTTGAAACTGGAGTTTTGAAACCCAAAGATGAAGTTATTTTCCAACCAACTGGTAAGAAAGCTGCGGTTGTGTCTATTGAAATGCATCACGAAAATATTGCAGAAGCTATTCCTGGAGATAATATTGGTTTTAATTGTAAAGGATTATCCAAGACAGATGTTCGCCGCGGTGATGTTGTTGGCCACGTCAAAAAACCACCAACTATCGCAAAAGAATTCATTGCAACTGTGCAAATAATCAGACATCCTTCTGCAGTAGCAGCTGGTTATACTCCTGTTATTCATTGTGGAACTGCTCAAGTAGCAACAAGATTTGCTGAACTAAAATCAAAAACAACCAAAGGAGAAACAACTGCTAAACCTGATTTCCTCAAGAACGGAGACGGTGCTGAAGTAGTGATGATTCCTACACGTGACATGGTTATTGAACAGTATGCTGATTTCCCACAACTCGGACGTTTTGCTGTCAGAGACATGGGACAAACAGTAGCTGTTGGAATTGTTAAGAAAGTAACTCCAAAATAACTTTCTTTTTTTTCTTTTATTTTTTCTAAAACAATTTTAAAAATTTCTTTATCTATTTTCTAGTTTGAAGGAACTATATTGTCTATTATTTCTGCAGGTACAAAGGTTTGCATATCTGTGTATTTCTGCCCAGTTCCTATAAATAAAATTGGACGTTGACTCATATGGGTTATAGAAACAGCAGCACCTCCTTTAACATCTGCGTCCATTTTGTTAAGAATTGAAGCGTTTATCCCTACTTTTTCATTGAACAACAAAACTTGAGAGATTAATGAATTTCCAGTTAAAGCATCACCTACGAAAACATTAAGATCTGGTTCTGCAACATTACATATTTTTTGTAGTTCGTTCATAAGATTTGAGCTTGTTTCGATTCTTCCTGCGGTATCTATTAGTACTACGTCAATATTCTTTGCTACTGCGTGATTAATAGCATCAAATGCTACAGCCGCAGCATCTGAACCATAGGTTTGTGCAATGACACGAATTCCTAGATTCTCACCATGTTTTTGAATCTGATGAATACTTCCTGCTCTATATGTATCGGCAGCTGCGAAAATGCATGAATAATTTCTATCTAGTAAATATTTGCCAATTTTAGCAATTGACAGTGTTTTTCCTACTCCATTCACCCCAAAAAATGCTACAATAAAAGGAGCTTTTTTCTTCTTTGCTTCTTCTAACATCTGATTAAAATTAATCACTTGAGGTGGTTCTAATATTTCAAGCATAACCTCTTTTAAGGTTGCTAATATCAATGATTTTGTATTGGAAAGACGAGTATGTTCGGTTTTCAGTAATTTTACTTCTAGTTTTTTGCAAACAGCATCAGCTGTTTTTACCGCTACTTCATTTTGAATTAATATATCTTTAAGTTGAATACTAACCTTACGAATTGATTTAGGAGAAAATTCTGTGAGTGTGATTTTCTTAACAAGTTTCGAGACGCTTTTTCGTAGTTGATCAAAAATTGGTTTCACGTCCCCTAGCATTACATAACAGTTTTAACTACTCTATCTATTTCTTTTAATCTTTCTACTACTTCATTGTAACTAGACTTCATTTGAGTAATTTGATTTTCCACTTCAGTCTTCTTTTTCTTAATAACTTCAATAGCATCAGAAAGAGATTTTTCACTGTGAACACCTGCACCAATTGTTACAATAACATTCTTTGTATCTTTAACTGAAGCGTAGATAAAATTACCTGCTCCAATAGGAACAAGAACGTTTTGGTTGTCTTCTGATTTTTCTATCTCTGATAGTGTCTGCTCTGCACTATGGATTTCGTTAAAATATCCATTCAAAATTTCTATTTGTTGGTTATACCTTGATGCTTGTTGTTCCAATTGTTGAGCAACTGCTAGCAAATTATTTAATTCGTCTTGAGAAATCTTTTGAGAAGTATTATCTTTTGCCAACACAATCACTTTCTTTTAGGTATAGCTAGTTTATCTTCAACAGTAAAGGTTTTGATGACAACATCTTTTATTTCTTCTGGATTGGTTATTTCCTTAATGTCTTTTGGATTAACGAATATAACGTTCCTTTTCACTCTGTGTTTACTTCCAATTACTGAATAAACTTGCTCTAAAGCATCTTCTACGTTAAGTGCTCTAACATATTTTCCAAAAGAGATTTTTCTCTTTCTCTTCTTAAATTCTCCACGAATATGGTAGGTTTTTACAGAACTCATTTTTTTTCACCGAGTATTAACATTTTGCAGATTGTAAAAGGCTTTTTCAATTTTTTGAATCCATAGTCTTTATGGTGCCAATAAAACCTCGAAGACTCTCATGCTTTCAGGACCTGTGCTGTCAGTTCCCAGTACAGCTCCCTTTGAGTTAGCTAGTATTCCCACTCTTGGATATGGAATCCCACGGTTAATTGTACATACATCAGTTCTCACACATAAAATTGAGGATATTTCACTTATTTCTTCTTCAGAAAGAAGCGGGTGGACTAATGCACCTCGATTTGAACACATCGCTATGCTACCGACAAGTGGGGATCCAAGTAAACTTCCAACAGTAACATTAACATCTAAAGCATCTTTAATTTGATTCTGTGCTTTTTTCTCAAAAACGTCACTAATTATAGCACCTTTATCATTCATCACTACCAGGTTTGCGAGAGCAGTGAATTTACTATCTATTTCAACTATTTCCACATTATTTTCCAGTGATTCCTTGATATTTTGGATTTCTTTGTCTCCAACGTTAGAAGGTACAAATAAAGTATTCGAATTTCCAACAATTAATGTACCAACTAGAACAGAATTAGCAATAGTGGTTTGACTAATACTAACGTTTAAAGTTTCTGAAATTATCTTTTGGGAACTATCTTTAGTTCCAAAAGGAACAACAGCATATTTCTCTGTTGCCAAAGCAAAAATACCTAAGCTAGAATTACCCAAAATAATAGTTTTAGAAATATCCAGATTGATCACCCTCGAAAAAATAGGAGAAAATTAGTTTTCCTCTTCTGGTTCTTTTTTGATTTCTTCTTGACTTTCTTCGGTTTCTTGAGTGTCTTCAGTTATATCTTGTATCTCTTCTTCAGGAGAGACATCATCGTCCTCCTCTTCCTCTTCTTCATCCTCTTCTTCTAGTTCTCCTGGGATTGCTAGACCTTCTAATTCAGGACGAATTGATATGTCGACTTTCTCATGAATAAGTTCAATTGTAGCAATCTTTTCTTCATCAATGGTTTCAACAATTGCACGAACCTTTATTTTCCTTGGAGGTTTTTGAATACCTCTTTTCCATATAAATTCATTTAATTCATTAGTAATGATAACAAAATCAGCTTTTGTGTGCTTAACTATGTACTCCTTTAACATTCGTATTGCTCTAGGGGTTCTTCTATATGGTGCGGTTTTGTTTAACTTTGGATAAAATGGGATGGTATAAATATTTTCAATAGCTTCTTGAGACATCTCTTATCATCTCCTATCTTTTGATACGGGTTTTTCTCCATTGCCTTCTTTTAGGGTGATTCCTAAACTTGCGATTGGTTCTAATAACGCACCAACTAGGAACGGGACTATTTCTTTTAATCATTTTTCCATATCTGATTTTTTGTGGAAGGTTTCTATATCTTGCCATTATAATCTCCTCACATCTACTTTTGTATCTCTTTTTTGCCCTTGGACCTTGCGTAGAATATCCTTGAGTTGGTTATCATTTAGCTTCTCTTTTATTGCACCTTGTTGTGATAACTGAATTAATCTTAATTCAACAGCTTCTGCTAGTTGAGGTCTTACTAATCTAACATTAGCGAGTCTTTGCCTAGCTTCTTCATTAAGTATTTGACGAAGGATTGCTTGTTTTTGAGCATCAAGTGTTGCTCTTTGTTCTTCTTGAGCTCTTGCTGCTTCTTGATCTTGTATTTGGGCGAGTTTTCTCTGCCTGATTGCTTCTAATTCTTCATCTTCATACATAATTTTCGACCTTGCTCTTGATGAACTGCACAAACGGTTATTCGATTATAAACAACTGCCTTAATTCTATTAATAAATTTCTAATTCAGGAATTAGACGTTTTATCTCAGCAGCTAATTTATCTATGAATGAATGTCCTTTTGGTGTCACTACGCGACCTATTATAACACGGCCTTTAGCTCCGTGTCCTTCTTTTTTCTGAATATATTCTGATTTTTCTAATTGTTGTAGTATTTTTCTTATTACTGCACCACTACCTTTTGCAAAGTGTTCAGGTTTCACTCCTCGACGACGACGGCCTCCGTAAACAATACGAAGTTTGGAAACACCTATTGGGCCATAGAAGTAAATCTTTCTTAGAATAGAAGCAGCTCTTATATACCACCAATCTTCCTGATCTGGAGAACTTTCTTTGTGGACCCCTGTTTTGGCATACACTGCCCATTCTGGGGGTTTGATTTCAGTTTCTTTTTTTAATTCTTCAGTAATTTTGTTTATTAGTAAATCAGCTGGAACATCATAAGCAGTTGGCATAATTCTCACTTTTTTAATGTTTTATTAGAGAGAGCTTAATTGTATTTTTTCAGTGTCTCGGGAACAATCTATGTTTAAAAAGATTACTTTGCTAGATATGAACAAAACAGATATAACATAAAACAAGATAGGGTAAAATAAGAATGCCGTTCACACCTTTTCATCTGGGATTTGGAGTTTTTGTCTTTTCAATATTGATATTTTTAGATCCAATCGCTTTGTTATTGGGAACCATTTTAATTGATGTTGAAGCATTCATGCGGTTAATTTTAGATCTAAATCCACTACACGGAATTCTACACAGCATGTTGGGTGTTATAGTTTTCTTCATCCCCACGGTCCTAATGAGCTGGGGGTGTTACAAGATCTTCAAACTAGAGAAATATTTGCGGAAATTTAACTGGGGAATATCAATTTTATCAAGTTTGATTGGACTGTTTTCACATGTTTTTTTTGACAGCATGATTTATCCAGAGGTGATGATGTTTTACCCCTTCTCTAATAAATCTGGTATCCTCCTTGGTACTATATCAGAACGAATGGATTACTATTTGCTTGTAATATTATTCTGTGTAGGGCTTGTTATTCTTAGCATAAGATACTTCATAAAGAGATATAGAAAAAGGAAAGAAGATGAGAATATATTAGTAGATTAGTACACACAAGAAAACTAAAAAACAGCTAATATCAAATGTAAAGCAATTAAGTATGATCAAAGGATGTTGAAACTCTTGGATACAACGAATGCAACCTCAAAAAGGAACTGGAAAAGGATTTTTCAATCAGTAGATGATATTTTCATCATTATAGGCATTCTTCTCAATGGTTTCAGCCTAATTTTTAGTTTTGTATACGGCCATTTAATAGCTGGGGTTATACTCCTAGTATGTGAAATAATATTGCTTGGAATATATATTATGAAAATGATATGAAATAAAACTAATCTTCCTCTTGATCAGAAGAGAATCTGTCTATAATATATTGACTAAGAAGTTCAAACGCCTTCTCAATATTCAAACCTGTTTTTGCAGATGTCTCAAGAAAGAAATTTTCTACTGAATGCTCTTTGGTTTTTTCATTCAATTTTTCAACAAATTCCTTTGCCTCTTTAATTGTTACCTCTCTCTCATCCTTTAAATCCGTTTTATTTGCTAAGATAATAACAGGAACTACGCCTCTTCCACTATATCGGTATAATTCCTCTATCCAGCTTGTTAAATTCTGAAATGTATCCTTGCGAGTAATATCAAAAATAGCTAAAGAACCAAAACATCCTTTGTAAAATCTTGGACGAACGTTTTTAAACATTGGTTGCCCCGCAAGATCCCAAATTTGATATTTTACGCTATAATTATCAATATTGCGAGTAGTAGCAGCAAAATCTGCTCCCAATGTTGCTAGGTGTTCGCGTTGAAAACCTTTGCCCAAATATCTTTGGCGTATAGAAGTTTTCCCCACTGCAGCGTCACCAATAAGAACTAGTTTAACCATGTAGGAACTAGTTTTAAGAGAAGCTGATTCCTTATCCTCTGTGGATGATGAATCATCTTTCATCCTATGGTGTTTATCAATATTATCTTCAAAAAGGACAGGCCCCTCTGCATCCTTTTTTGATTTACTTTGAGGTTGCTTCTTCTTAGCCATTCTATCTAGTTTGATATTTAACTTTGAATATATAAAATATATGGAGATTTACTGAAAAATGAGTATCAGCCCTTTATTGGAGGTAATTTGTGTATGATTAGGTAATTTTTAGCTAACTTACCAAGCTCTTCTGCTTCAGGAATAGACATGTGGTAAGTAGATCCCTTATCTTTATTTGTACCTTCAATAAGAGCAAAATCGACATCATTAATGTAAATTTTAAGATTTTTAAAAAATCCTGTGTCGCTAGTGTAAAGAACTTTCTCCCCTTCTTTAGTAAGAACGAAACCTAAAGTGGGTATATCTGGCAATTCTCCTCCTCCAATAATTGAACCACGATGTTGAACCGCAAAAGGAGTGATTTTTACTGAATCCAACTTTATTTCTGAATCAATTTCAACAATATCGAGTGGGAAAGGAATTGAATCCTTGTAACTATCGCGGAAGGTCTTTATTATTCCCTGAAGCTCAACAACATTTTTAGGACAAACCAAGGTTAGTTTTTCCGTCCTATTTATCATTCTGAAAAAGGAAAGTAGAGAAAATAAACCCCCAACATGATCAAAATGACCATGAGTGATAAGTACTGCTTGGATATTTTCAAAATATTTACGGGGTAAATTCAAAAAATCGCGTAGGATACCGTCACCTACATCAATGAGAAGATTATTATCAGATTCAATTTCATTGACAAGAATTTGTGTAGCTAAACCAGCATAAGAGCAAAGAACTTTAACACGAAGATGATTGCCAATCCAATCCCAAGAAATAGAAGTCATAAAGGTCAGAAGAAGGGAAAGAAAAGTAAATTAAATACTTTGTCCAGATGAAAAAGAAAGAAGAGAAGAGAAAAAAGTGTGAAGATAAGAAAAATTAACTTCTAAAAAATAGAAAGGCTTATTACTATTCTAAAGAAAAAAAGAATGCAAGAAAATCATGAAAAACCTCAAGCGGAGTTAGCAAAGCGGCCATGCGGGAGTCTGCAAAACTCTTGACGGGTGTTCAAATCACCCACTCCGCTCCATTCTTTTGAAAAATCTATCTTCCTGTGCTTTTTATCCTACCTAGATTAATTTCGTCTTTTTCAGGATAGCATCTAACCCTTGCCGCTTCTAAAACAGCTATAGAATTTTCTGGAGAACAATTACATACTTTTCCCTTGAAAGAGGGACGCTTGATTTTTCCTTTCATTATCCCTCCTGCAGAAACTTCATTACAATCTGCATTCCAAATACATTCTTTAATTTCACATTTTCTAAATGGAACCCCAAATTGATTAATGAAAACAGTTTCTTCTTCATAACTCATTTTCATTGAAGTACTATCAAAAGCTAAAATAATAAAAAAGAATGTATTTTCTGGTTTATACTATATGAAAGATATTTCTCAACCTTATGACCTCGCATCGCTTTTTTGTTGGGTTTAAATACTTTTGTTTAACAAAATGGAAAATGGCTGAAAGAGAAGAAGAATTTTCAGAACAAATTTTAGATTACCTTATAGCTGAAACAAGAAATTCTTATTATGGGATAATATCTAAAATACTTTCAGAGCCTATATGGATCCCCAAAAACGCTGTTGGGTCTGATTTCAGGATAAAAAAATGGTATATAAGGAAATTGAGCGAAGAAAAAAAATCTAAAAAACCATCGGAAAAAAAAATGAAGCAGGTCAAACTAACCAATTTCGTAACAATGTTTTGACAAGGATTTTTATAGCCAAATATTCTCTTTAGTCATCAACTAGGTTAGAAAAAATGCCCACTGAATTAATAGAAAAAGGTTTGGCGGAAATAAAACGGGGTGAGATAGGTTCAGCGATAATCACCTTTAAGAAAGTTGTTAAACTCTTTCCAAGACACGCTCTTGGCCATTTTTATCTAGCAAATCTTTATTCAATAAAAGATGAAAAGAATTGTGCTGTAGAGTCTTTTACAAATGCATGGAAACATAGTAACAACCTTCAAGAGCATTTCAAGAATATTCCGAGTCAAACTCTTTTTATTTTATTATCAATGGACCCACCACCAAAGGATGATTTAGGGACATGGGTAGAAAGGGCCAAAGAGTTCTATGAAGAATATCCATTAAAAGAAAAACTAATGGTAGAGTTTGCACAACGAATCATAAGTCATTAGCAAAAATATTTCTTCTTTTATCCGCTCAGGAAAGTATGATTTTTGTTAAATACTATTATTTAATAATTTTAGAGCAATAGTAAAACCATCAAAGATTTTCTGCATCATCTTATAGAAAAAAGGAGAGAAACGAATGATTGATAGTAAAACCATGGAAAAAACTACTCTTGGTGGTGGTTGTTTTTGGTGTCTTGAAGCAGTTTATTCCAATTTGAAAGGGGTTGAAAAAGCTGAATCAGGTTACTCTGGAGGTCAACAAGATGATCCAACATATGAACAAATTTGTTCTGGTTCAACTGGTCATGCAGAAGTAGTACAGATTACTTTTGATCCTGCCTTAATATCCTTCCAAGATATTCTAGATGCCTTCTTTGATATTCATGATCCTACAACATTGAATAGACAAGGGAATGATATTGGAACACAATATAGATCGGTTATTTTTTATCACACTGCAGAGCAAAGAGATAAAGCCAACGATTTATTAAAGAAACTTGAAAAATCACAGATTTGGGAGAATCCAATTGTAACCGAAATATCTCCTCTTGTTAAATTCTACAAAGCTGAAAAATATCATCAAGATTATTTCAAACTGAACGCTTCTCAACCCTACTGCAAAATAGTAATAGAACCAAAAGTTGCTAAATTCAAAAAAAAGTACTCCACACGTCTTTTGCTTGAATAAGAAGAATGGGTTTTTTAAATCACTACTCCATAAGATGCTTGTTGTATTTACCAAAACTACAGTTAGGACAAGAATGAGATATCCTGTTGTGTGGGTTATTTTTTATTTTTATTCTACTTTCAAAACCGCATCTAGAACAAGAAAACATGAGGTCACGAGGTTTAGGTGATTGTTTTCTCCACTTCATAATGCTAAGATGTGATCCCCCAATAGCAAAAAGAATTACAATAAAGAAGATATACTGATTTTCCCTTAGGAATCTTTTTGGTGTTACTTTGAAATAAGGCTGAAAATCATTATAATACATGTTTTCGAAAAACGTTTCTTCTTCCGCAGTAATTTCAAAAAACAACAGTGAAATTTCCAACATAACATCTTCCCATTTCTTGTCATAAACGAAAGTGGTTGTTTTTTTCAATTTCTCAGAATCTGAAGATAATAGTTGTTGTGAAAAATCTATGGCACCAGAATATTCACCTATGCGAAAATAGACTATTATAAAATCTATTCCCTTAACTCCATCACCAAGGGAAACCAAAGTTATCTTAATTCCTAAAATGTGTTCTCCTTCTTTTAGATTAGTTGTTTCAAGTGTAGCTTCTAGTTCAATTATCGATCCTTCATTTCCTTGAAAAATTTGATTTTGACTAATAGCTAAGCTGTTTTGCGTGGAAATAATAACAATACCAATAAGCAATAAACCAAGAATTTCCTTCAGATTACGCATCTGTATCAAAATGGCTTACCGTATCCACTCTTATATTATTTTCGCATTCATATTTTGCATTTATTTCCGTTTTTATTTTCCTAAAAAGGATGATTTGCACTAATCCTTTTTCGAAACATATATCAAGAGTTTCCCTACACTTTCTTTAGGTGAGTCTATGTCTTTTGTGATTTTTGTAGCAGGTTTACTCGAATATAATTCTGGAAAAACAACCATTGCAAAGGAAATGATTAATTTCTTTGAGAAAGATCTCTCTCTTAAAACAACGCCATTTAAACCATTAAGTGGTAATAATTTGTTTTACAACTATGAGAAAATAAAGGAATATACTGAGAAGTATGATCAATTCATTTCTTTAGATATAATAGAATTACTTGCTTGTTCTTCCAGTAAAATTAATCCAATAATTGCTAATCCGGTTCACAGATTGAATACTCAAGCGCTTTCTTACGAATTCTTTAAGGAAGGTTCTATTAAGACATTTTACAATCGTTATCTGAGCAGTGTAACGCTATTTCAAAGATTTTCGATTATAGATTCTTCAAGCGATTATAATTCGATTTTTATAGTAAATGAACCCATTTATGGAAATCAGAAATTTTGGAATGATCCCTCCTTAACTGATGCAATAATAAAACAGGGTAAAGATGTAAGAACATACAAAAATGAACAAGAATACTTCTCGTTGAACAGCAAATTTTATGCAGATGCAACAGAATCAGCCTTTAAACATATAAAGGAAGAATCACAAACTATAGTAATTGAAAGTTTCAATAATTCCGCTCATCCTGCTTGGTGCATTAGAGAATCTAATGCTGTCATAATTGTTGGCCCCGGCTCAGTTTACATGTATGAACCTGACACATATTTTAGAGCTATTGATAACTTCCGTTCAATAAATCGCAACAAACCAACAACTACAGATGATATATTGAACTTTGTAGCACCAACTAAAGCTTATTCGCTTTCTATAGATGAGGAAAAAGGAAAAGAAGAAATAGATCAAATTTGTAAAGAATTATACGAAACATACAAGTAAACTGCTTTTCTATTCGATGTTTCAGTTTTTATTTGTTGAGTTTTTATGTTGAACTAAGATATAAGAGTCATAAAGGTGACTAAATTTGTCTATGTTCAGTTCACAATATGGTTTAGAATCAGTAAATAATGAACTCATGGAATGTATTAACGAATTAAGATTCAAATCTATAGGTATTGTAGATGTTGCAGTGGTATCTCTAGAGGGTTTACCTATAGTATCGCTTGTTCTAGAAAGAATAGAGGAAACAAGATTTGCAGCAATGACTGCAGCAATGCTTTCATTAGGAGAAAGAGTGGCAATTGAGCTGAACAAGGGTATCTTAAAGAAAATCTTCGTTGAAGGAGATCACGGATACATAATTACTATGCAAGCTGGTGATACTGCTGTTATAACTGTTAGTGCAACAACAGATACTAAATTGGGTTTATTATTTTTAGATATGGAAAGGACAGCAAATAAAATAGCAAAAGTTCTATCATTTCGTTGAAATCATTAGATCTTTAGGACTATTTCATGGTAGAACGAGCTATAATATCTGTTTTTATTAATCCACATGCATGATGCGAAAAAGAGAAAAACTACCAATGTAAATTATAATTGATACATTTGTGTGAAGCAAGTAGAAAATACTTCAGTTCAGAAGTTACTTACGCTTTGAAAAGAAGTGAAAAGCAACTTAAATCAGTGCTCATAGAATCAAGTAAAAAGAGCTCTGGCATCTATTACACTCCCAATTTCATTGTGTATCACATTACCAAGAACGCAATCCATCAATCTCTTCTAAGTAGGATAAACATATCCTTAAATTCAGAAAATCAGTTAAGATCTTTGAGTGAACTAGAAAAAGAAGAAAATAAGAATATTGCAAAATTAGTTGCTGATGAAATACTACCTTCTTTCTATGTGTGCGATATCACAATGGGTTGGGGTGTTTTTCTTCTCCATTCTTTTGATATTTTATTCAATATATATGAAAATCTGTTTATTAATCATAATGAAATTGCTCCTAACTTTAATCTAAAACAATCTAGCGATTTATCCTCAGTAAAGGAACGCATAATTAAGCAAATTATTTCCAATAACATATATGGTGTGGATTTATCACAAGAATCAGTTGAATTGGCGAAATTGAAGGTAATTGAAAAATCTCTTCAAATCACGAAACAAGATGAAATAGTCTTACCAAAAATAAAATTTACAACAGGAAATTGTTTAACAGGTAATATATCTCCTATTTCACAAAAATCAAGCAAGAATAGTGATTCTACATTTATTAATTATAAAGCATCAAAAATTTCAGAGAAAAATAAACAAAAAGTAAAACAATGGTTATTTGATCAGGAATTAGTTCATTGGAGTGAAATCTATCCTAATGTAATAGAATCTGGTGGATTTGATGTAATAGTAGGTAATCCACCCTATATAAACGTTAAAAGATTAAAGATTGAGGAAAGAAGATTTTTATCTAAATTCTATAAAACATATAATCCCAATGGAGACATCTCTAACATCTTCTGGGAAAGAAGTATTAATTTATGTAAGAATGATGGTGTTGTTTCTTTTATTACTCCAAGGTATTGGTTGGAAGGTTGTGATAGTAATTCTTTAAGGAATTTTATTTTACAAAATTCAACATTAATGGAAATAATTGACTTTAGAAGTAACAGAACCATATTCAAGCAAACCGAAGATACACTTGGAATTGATACAGCAATAACTACTGTTCAGAAAGGAAAACTTGTTCAGGATAGTTTCAACCTTTATCTATCTAAAGATAATTCTTTGATTAAGCAACTTGACAATAAGCGATTTAGACATCTGAAAGTAAAACAAACAGCTCTTACAGAAGATAGATGGATATTTGAAAAACCAGCAATTATTCCAAAAATCGAAAATAAAGCAGCTTATCTACTAGGTGATGATAAGAAGCATAGACGGTTTGAAGGAATTTGTGAAATTGGAAAAGGATGCTCTACTGGAAACAATAGTATATTTCGTTTAATTCATCTTACTAATAATGTATTTGAAGGAATGAATGGTGAAAAATTACATCTGAAAGATAGTGAAATACAAGTTCTCAGATTATTGATCAAAAACAGCGATATTCAACGATACTGGTGGAAAAGAAGAAATCAATATTGGATTTTTCTGAAGGATAGAGATGTTAACGATTTTCCAAATATTCAATTCTACTTAGAAAAATATAGGACAAAGTTAGAGAAAAATAAGGAAAAATATGGATTAAAGAACTATTATGACTATGCAGCTTACCGTTCTCTCTCCCTCATTGAGAAAAAAACCAAACTAATTTGTCCTTATCAAGCAACCAAAAATAAATTCGCTCTAGTTGCAAATCAGAAAGAAAAAACAATTAATGAAACAGATGTAATTACCATTGCGCTTAAAAAACAATTTTCAAAGAAACTCAATTGGTTTTATTTACTAACTGTACTGAATTCGGAAATGATACACTACTATATTAAATACATGAACAAAAAAATATACAATCTTTATGATTTCCGTTCAAATCAAATAGCGAACATCCCCATTTTGAAGTGTTCTAATCAAAATTCGGTTCAGAAAATCGTTGAGTTTTTACTTAAAATACACTCGAGGAGTACTGGATTTTCTGATGAATCTTTTAATCAATTATCCTCAACCATAACTGAGCTACTAAATTCCATCGTCTTTGAAATCTACTTTGAGGAAAAGCTTTCTACCAACTTGTTGGATCTGATCGATAAGAAACTCCAGCATCTCTCTATTAGGGAAATCTCTAAGGAAAAAGAATACGAATTAACACAAGAATTTGAAAAAATATTAAGTGATGAAGACATCCGGGGAGATATTCAAACAATATCTCAATTATCTGAAGTTAAGAAAATAAGAAAAGAATTAAGACAGTTCTAGAAATTATTTGAGCTTTTAAGCCATTTTTCTGGAGTAGAAAAAATAACCTCCTCAGCTTCGCTTAAGGTTGAAATTAATTTTTCAAACATGTTAATATTATGCACAATGTCTTCTGTTGATAAATATCTATTTTGTTTAATATTATATGCAAAGTGCCAAGAATGTAGATTAATAGAAATATAGGAATCTAAGTTTTTTGAATTTTCTATAATTTGCAGATAATTTTTAATAGTATCTTCAATTTCTCTGTTTCCTTCAAACAAGGGCCAAAGATAGGTATACATTCCTTTCATTGAGCTTTCCTTTGGTGTTTTAATGACTGGAAATTCTACTAAATCTTTATTGATGAAGTATGGACGAATGG
>JAGLTB010000038.1 GCA_023270155.1 Candidatus Heimdallarchaeota archaeon
ATTTTAGTTGAAAAAAGAGCTTCAAGATCCGTCTGCGCTTTTTTAATTATCTCTTCTTCTTCCAATTTAGTGAATCTTATCCCTGTTTCCTCACCTGTTAGGTCTTCATGGTCATAACCATGCACACCAAGTTCAAAAAGTGGAAGCTTGAACAATTTAGTTTTTTCAGGGTATCTATCATTAAATATGTTAGTACTTCTAGCTTCAAAATAGAAAGTTGTTGGTAATTTTTCGTCTAATAAATACTGAATAAAAAAATCAAATCCCTCTGCAGTTCCTCGAATGGAAGTAGCATCTTTAGGATTAACAATTAACTCAGGATTATGTAAATGAATCGGTTTACTTACTGCATGCTTCAAGTGGGTTATAGGATATCCATAATCTCGATCAAAATCCACACAGATAAAAATATGAACCACTTATCTTATCTCCATTGATTATTTATGACTAAGAGTTTTACTTGCTAAAATAATCGTTTTTCCTCTTATTTCGATGACATCACAATGTGTTAAATTAGCAATGTTATCTGCTATAGCTCTTATCCCTACAGTAGGAACAATTTTCAAACACTTGATTTTAACTACTTGGTCTTTTTTTAGAACTGCTTCAACTTCGGAGATTATACCTTCCGTTATCCCTCTTTTACCAATTCTGATTTTAGCGGGTTCATGACGGGTTCTATCAATGTTCGTTTTCATTCTTTTCCTCCATATTTTGATAATATGGTACCCTGGTATAGCCATTACAGTGGAAGCATTTGATTGCTACTACCTTGTTAGATGAAGATAATCTTACTCGGGAATTGATTCCAGGATAAAGAAAGGATTTACATTGTTTGCAAAATCTCTTAGTCCATTGAGAAGGAAATTTTATTCTTGTACGCATTTGTATCTTTCTTGCTTGTAATGCGTATTTCTGTGCCATCTCTAAGTCATCTCCAATTACTCTATCAGCTTCTTTTAAAAGATATATTACACGCTCTGTTATGTCATCTTGAGAAATTAATGGTTTTTTATTCCTCCGAGATCTTTTTCTTTTAGAGCTAGGGTGAGATGGTTTTTCTGATGGCATTAATTTCATCCTTAAAAGATGTGATAAATTGTCCTTATCAACGTTTCTTTATTGAGATTATTTTGCTATCAGAGCTTATTCCAGAAGTGGGTTTAAGTACTATCTTCTTTAATTTATGTGGGTGGTGCAGGAATATTTTTGACTAATTTCTCGATATCCTCTTCAGTAACAATCCGACCATATTGAAAAATTGGTTGGAGAGGTGCATCTTCTTGTTGCTTCTCTGATACTTTCTCCGTTTGATTCTTTATTTGTTCCAACTTTACTTCTAAAGCAGTATTAACTGTGCTAGTTTTGGTTTCAATAGTTTGCGCTCTCTGCAAAGGTTGTTTCTTGTAAGAATTCAGGTAGGGGATGTGTTCCTCAATGTTTATCATATCGCTCCAATTGAAAGTATTCTTTGACCAATTAGTTAAGCCAAAGAGAAAAAGGACCTTTCTTCTTTTAACTTCATTGTAGGGATGAAAACGCAATGAAAAGGATAATTTTTGCTTATATCTCTTTGAAATTTTTTCTAGATTTATTAGGAATTTGGCTCCTTCTTCATATGAAGAGAAAATATGTAAAAACATCATGTTAGTTGCAGGCTTTTTTCTTTTCTTTTGCGTGGAAAAATATTTTGATAAATTCAATGTGCTTGGTTGGTAAGAGAGAAGATCCTTAATGTAGTTCCTAGCGGAATTCTTTTCAAACCCTGAAAAAGAAAATGAAGTAAAAACTAAACATTTGCTATCAATTCTAATAATTCGAGGATCTTCTGTTCTCTTCATGGGTTCTTGATAAAGTGCTTTAATAGATGTTGCAATATTTGTGTGATTTAAAGGAGTGAAAACCAGGAAAGGATCAATTTGATCCATTCTATCTATTTTATTTAAGAGAATTGAAACTTTTTCAATAACATCGCCAGCGTTATTAGCAGGGACAAACAAAAAAAACCTGATTGAAGACTGTGTTATTTGTGTTACGTAAGTATACTCAAAGGAATTTAAATAATTCAAAGTCTTCTGTGATAGATACTTCTTCGGTGAATTTTCCATTTTGTAGACAGAAAAACCAATAATAGCTACAGCTTGAGTCTTAGATTCAAGTGTTATAAGCTCTTCAGTATCATATATCTGAAACTTTGACATTTTTACTACTATTATTAATTAAAAAAAGAATAAAAAGCCCACAAAATATAAATTAAGAAAAAGAAATTAGTCTCTCCACAAGGCCTCAATAGAAATATCTTCTGGTTTAGCGAGATAAGGAGATTTAACTTCTGCTATAACTACTGTTACAGATAACTCGTCATCAGGTATTGAATCATCTATGTTACAACCCCAAACAAATTCTGCTTTGGGGTGTATCTGGTCAGTTATCATAGTTGTTATAGTATCTACTTCTGTCATCGATATGTTTTTGTTTGCTTTTATATTTACCAATGCTCCAGTAGAAGAGGTTATATCGATGTCTAGTAGGGGATTAGACAATGCGTTAGTTATCGCTTGAATTGCTCTGTTCTCGCCTTTTCCTCTACCCACACCTATAACCGCAGGTCCGCTTCTGCGAAGGATTTTCTTTGTATCGGCGAAATCAACATTGACTCTAGCTGGAAGAACAATAAGTTCAGTAAGCCCTACAACTGCATTAATCAGAACATCGTCTGCAAGCTTAAAGGCATCCCACAATGTAAAATCTGGCGCATACATCAGTAGCTTTTCGTTTGGAACAACGATAATTGTATTTGAGTAATCATCTAGTTCTCTGAGGCCTTCTAAAGCTGTTTCCATTTTTGTTTGTCCTTCAGAAGCAAAGGGTAAAGTACAAACACTAACAACTAAGCATCCTTCTTCTTGAGCAATTCTAGCAAAGTAGGGTGCTGCGCCAGTTCCTGTTCCTTTCCCTAAACCACAAGCAACAAATACTAAATCGTTTCCTCGAACAAGCTCTCGTATATCTTCCTCATTTTCTTCAGCTGCAGCACGGCCAATATTAGGATCATTTCCTGCACCAGTTCCATTAGTTAATTCTCTACCAATTAGCAGCTTCTTTGAAGCCTGAGTGCTCAACAAATGTCTAGCATCAGTATTTACACCTACAGTAGTGGCACCAATTATACCTCCTCGTGCCATAATGTTGTTGATTGCATTGGAACCTGCACCACCAACGCCTACTCCTAATATGCGGTTCGTACGAAGAACTCTTTGAATATAGGAATCAACAGAGTGGCTTGAGAATCTATCAGGAGTACTACTCTGATTTAACAGAAAACTTTCCAGTTCCTTGTCAGTTTGTGCACTATCAAAGGTATCTTCTTCCTCCTCTGGAAGATCTTCTTCTTCCTCTTCTGGAAATTCAATAATAAAATCTTCATCCATCTGCTTTCAATGAAGCTTTCGAAAAGTAAAATAACAAAACAAATATGACCGAGAAGACTCTCCCGTATTACATTAAGCTTTTAGTGTACTTTTAAAGGAATGTTTAAATTATTGTTACAACTGCTTTAATCCAACCATAGAGTAGTTTGACTGAATCACTAGTACGAACATAATACGAAAATAATACATGAATCATACTTTTTATGTTTATTGCTTTGATTAATGAAAAAAGAATTGGTGCACGCGCCGGGATTCGAACCCGGGTTCCAGCCGTGGCAGGGCCGAGTCCTACCAACTAGACTACACGTGCAAATGAATTGGTACGCCAACCGGGATTTGAACCCGGGTTCCCAGCTTGGAAGGCTGAAGTCCTACCACTAGACTATTGGCGTATATGGCTACACTTCAATTTTAACTTTTGATTTTTAATCTTTCCGATTATGAGATATAAATTGGTAAATAGAAATTTAATTTAACAAGAAAAGGAATTACAGCTAGAGGATATTAATGAATGTAAAAATATTTCACAAAATAATAATAAGACACTTTGAGGAAACTCAATCTTTCATAGATAAGTTGAATGATGAGATAATTCTTCAAAAACCTTTGATGGATGGTCGACCTTTGGGTGAAATTGTACTACATATGATAAGATCACTTGAATTTTATTTTACAGGTATTGTAAAAGAAGAATGGAAACCTCTTTCTTATAATCTAGATGAATATGGATATGAAAAATCTATCAAGGAGTTATACAATAGAGTAACATCAAAAGCTGTTTTTCTCTTAGAACAGATATCAGATTCAACACTTGATGAAGAAGTACTTGACTTTAGTAGACCTGCTACAAAAGCAGAAATTCTTCAAGAAGTGCTGGAACACAGTCTTCATCATAGGGGACAATTAAGTGTATACTTTAGACTGCTTGAAATGAATCCACCAGTTATAGAATATATAATCTGAACCTTTTCTATTCCATATATCTCAATAAATATTCCAGCACAATATTGTTGAACAAGTCTGGTTTAGCCTCGTAGACGTCATGATTCGCATTTGGGATAATGGCAAGTTCCGCATTTGGAATTTGTTTGTACATTTTCACACATTCATCAATAGAAGATGCTGCATCTCGATCACCTGCAATTATTAAGAAAGGCGTATTAATTTGTTTAATTCTCTTTTCAGGAAAACTTGACGGGTCTAGCCACATTTTTGAAATATCGTGAAGAAGTTTTTTCCAATATTCAGGACCATATACTGGTGAATGTATCTCTGGTAGTGCATCAACAAACTGTGGAATTACCTCTCTAAGTTTCTTAAAGTCGACTTCTCCTGGTCCTTCTATTCCCCAGAGTTTCATAGCTGAAGAATAATACTCGGTGATTTCACTCAACACTCCTCCTGCAACTAGAGCTTTTGTTAAGTCAGGATAATTTATACCAATTTCAAGAACTATTTGACCACCATCGCTCCAACCACATACAAAAGGATTTTCTAAATTCAGTGCTTGAATCAGTGCTGCTATATCGTCTGCCATAAGCTTGTAGCTAAATTCTTCAGTGGGATTATTCGTTCTTCCATGACCTCTGGAGTCGACTGCAATAACTCTGAAGTGATTAGAGAAGAATTCCATTTGTTTAGGCCAATTAGCTTCTGCTGTACTAATTCCTCCGTGAAGGAGTATTAATGGGTGACCTTTTCCATTTTCCACGTAAAACATGTTTAAGCCATTTGCTTCTACATAATTATGTTCTGGCATAATGTTACTATGCGATTTTCTTTCTCTTAAGGTTTTTTAGAAAATTGTATGCAAAAATGTAAAATGGAGATTTTTAATTTCCCCATTTTTCAAGAGCTCTAGCAAGCTCTACATGTTC
>JAGLTB010000039.1 GCA_023270155.1 Candidatus Heimdallarchaeota archaeon
AACCATCCACAGAAGGCTCTTCCTAGAAAAATAGCGGAAATAAATAACGCTCCAAAAACTATTAGACTCCCTGATATGTATCCTTCTAATGGACCCATTATACTCAAATATGGAGAGAAATAGAAGAAGATAGCAGGAAATAGTATAAACATAATTAGAGTAATTGATTTTCTAAACCCTTGTCTTCTAGGATATTTTTTAGTTCTTACATTCTTTTTCCTTGGTTCTAAGGATTCTTCGTTTTTTACAACCATTTTTTACACCTTTTAAATAATTCACAGTTTCATATTATATTTTACAATATGGTATATAAATATATTTTTATATAGAATATACAGATGTTATTTAGAAAGTCTAGTTGATTCATATGCCAAGAATACCAGTGGAAAGCAGAAACAAATTCGCAATATTAGGGATGTTGAGTCATGAACCTTTAACAGGATATGATTTAAAGAAAAGAATGGAATTCACCATAGGATTCTTCTGGCCGGATTTAAGTTTCAGTAAAATCTACCCTAATTTGAAAAAACTCGAAGTAGAAGAACTTGTTAGAATGAAGAAAATTGAAGGAGAAAACAGACCTGATCGTAAAATATATACTATCACAGAAAAGGGAAGATTAGAGCTGAAAGAGTGGATATCTCTTCCAATAGATATGGAAAAGTCGAGAAACATGTTCTCGATAATGCAAGAACTACTTCTGAAATTGTTTTTTGGAGGTATTACTTCAGTTGAAGATTCGATTGAATTCATCTCTATATCAGCTGAACAATTTAAGCAAAGTCAGAACCTTCTCGAGCAATTTGAGGTGAATCTTAAAGAAAATCTCAAGAATAGTGATGATCACTATTACTTCTTGACTACAGTTTTGATGGGTATTGAGGTTTCTAAAGCAGTCATTAGCTGGTCAAAAAAAGCAAAAGAGCTATTGAAGGAAATTAACTAGAAGTATACTTAGGTGAAATATATGAAAGATTTAGTAAAAGAAGCAAGAAAGATAATGAAAAAAAACATGTGGTTAGTTCTATCCACTTCAAATGAAAATGGCAATCCACAAAGTTCTGTTATTGTTTATGAAAGTGATGGACATAACATCTATTTTACAACAGGAAAAAACACATTAAAAGCTAGGAATATGAGAAAAAACAACAATGTTTCGATTACAATTCCATTTCGGATGAATCTTCTGCACAAACTTATACCAGCCCCTCCTGCTGAATTGCATTTTAAAGCGAAGGCACAGTTTCTTGAGAGAGATAGTGAAGAAGTTCAAACAATGTTAGCTAGGATTCTGAAATATGAAGAGAAATCTGGAGTTAAATCTGAAACAGTCTATTTAAAAATCACTCCTGGAAAGAAAATCGCAACTTATGGAGTAGGAATCAAGCTTTTACATTTGAGATTTCCTGAAAAAGCTAGGAATGTAGTAACATTTGACTAAATCTGAACAGAGTTTTCTCAGTTGCAAACTCTATTCTTCTGTATGTCTAGTAGGAGAAAATCTTCCGGACATCATACTCATCAACAATATCATTCATTTCTATATCAGATGGTTGTGTCTCGAAACGTTTTGCTGCATCCAACATTTTGGGAAGAATCTGCATATCGCCAGCAGTGATAACAAAACTGTTTGGGAGACCCAGTGACCAATGCACTGATTTGTCAATCGCATCCTGGGTTTCAAACGGTTCATAGAAATATGTATTGTAAGTTTTAGGTCGATCCTCCCATGGTCGTCTAGAAACAGATTTGATTGTTTGAACTGCAATATTGTTTTCTCGGCACAACTCAGTTAACTCATTGAAATTAACAGCATAACGGGGATTTTGCATTGTCACATAGTTATATGGCAATAGGACTGTATCAAAATCGAATCTTTCCAAACTACGCAAGTGCATTGCTGGTACCTTGCTCCCGTGACCTGTTACGCCTAGATATTTCACCAATCCTTTGTCACGTGCTTCAATAAATGCGTCTAGAACACCCCCTGATCCCATCGCTTTTTCCCAACCTACTGGGTTGGTCAAACCATGCATCTGCCAAAGATCAATATGGTCAACTCTTAGGTGGTTCAAAGAACGCTGAAGATCTTCACAAGCTCCTTTGTAAGAACGCTGTCGTGTTTTGGTTGCAAGGAAGAATTTATCGCGATGCTTCTCCATCCACGGTCCTATACACTTTTCTGAATTTCCATACCCTAACGCAGTGTCAATATGATTTACACCCCGCTCTAGAAGCAAACTAAGAATGCTATCCGCTTCCGATTGTGTTGCCTTGCTCAAGGCATATCCGCCAAATATTATTCTGGTACTTTCATGTCCAGTTCGTCCAAATTGGTTTCTGGGAATCATTCATTAATATCTCCTTGAATTCGGTTTTCTCCACCTTCCAACCTACTAATTAACAAATGAATAGGTTTTGTCGCTATAAAATCCTACTACCTAAACAAGCGACAATGGATTATTGCGAAACTGCTGCAGTATATAGTAGAAAAGCAGACAAAATTATAAATTTTACCTTAAATTCTAGCAGACAAATCCTAAGAATTAGTAATAAGATATTTGGATAATTTTTTTGATAAAGCAACAATAGTTAAAATTGGTGGTATCCCTGGAGGACTAGGGAAAACACTAGCATCACTGACATATAGATTGCTTATTGAGGATTCTTGATTTTTGTCCACTACTTTACCAATTGGTGCTGTGCAACAAGGGTGTCCAGATTCATATACACCTCTAGTAATCGTATCTGGTTTTGCCCCGGAAGCAATCAGTATTTTTTTGTTTATCTCATAAGCTTCATCCAAACTCTCTCGATCTTTCTTAGTTAAGGATTTTATAATTGTACCATCGTTTCTAACTTCACCTGTTATCTCATCCCGAATTTTAGTCATCATTCCAATCAGTTTTTTAGCTTTTACTTTTCTAGTTTTAATTATTGTTCTCAGTTGATTTAATATTCCATATTTTATTCGATCAAAATCAACAAGATTTCTAACTAAAGTAATTGTAGGATACATGTATGGAGCTGAAAAAAATCCTTTGTCTTCTAAGAATTTTTCTAAATAAACTGCCATAATAGGTTCGTTTTTCATTCCAACGTCTTCAGTATAACCGTAGATTGATTGAAAAACATCAAGCCCGATACCTTTGCCCGCTTCCTTAATGCCGGAATTTTGTAGGATTCTTGGGGTTTCAAGAGCTCCAGCAGATAATATTATGTTCTTACCATATATTTTACTTATCGACCCATTATTAAGTATACTAACACCAACTGCTTTCCCATTCTCATGTAAAACTTTCTTAACTTCAGTATTTAGAAGTAATTCAGCACCATTTTTAATAGATTCATCAATAAATTCTAAAGTAGTCCATTTTGCGTTTGTAGGACAACCATACATACAAATTCCGCAACCTACACATTTGCTGAAATCAACACTTTTAGGCGTTGGTTTCATTTCCCATCCTAAAGATTTTGCCCCAGTAATTATTTTCTGAGTCCCATCACCAATAAGATGGGAAGGCATTAATTTTACTCGCAAATCTTCCCTCGCTGATTCTAATTCAGAAGAGAGATCTATATTCCATTCATTCAATATTTTATTAGGAGGGGTTACAGCATTTCCCATAGCTACATATGATGAACCGCTTAGAATTCTAGTTCTCCCAATCCAAATTCCACTATCAGATTTAATAGGTTTTTTTTCTTTATCAAGAAACAGCTTTCGTGTAACTGTTATCTCTCCTGTTTTTGTATATCTTGGACCATATTCTAGAATCAGTATTCTTTTCTTTTTTTTAGATAATTCTTTAGCTATTGTTGCTCCTCCAGGGCCGGTTCCTACAATTATATAATCGTATTTTTGCTTTGCGATCATAAAATAATCGCCTAATCTTTATTTATGAGGTTCTTTTTAAGAACCATTATCTGCCCCAGATGGTACGAATTATGTGTAATAGCTACCATTAGAGCTTGCATAACAGGATTATCTTGCCATGAAGCTATAGGTTTGGAAAAATCAACAGATTTGACTAAATCCTCCACTTTTTGAAAATCCTCTTTAAATTTAGTAAGCAATTTATCAAAATTTGCATCTAGTTTCTTAGATTCTTCAGTTGGCCAGTTCTTATTCTGCGTTATATTATCCCAATCGATTTCCTTTCCTGTAATGGAAGCAATTACTACTTCTTGCCAGGTAGCCATATGATGTAAAAGATCCCAAATAGAATGTGGAAAACCTTCTATATTCTTATTAGCTAACTCTGAATTTAGATCGGCTAAAGCTTTTTCTGGGGAAATATGAGAGTAATGTCCTTCTAGACCTTTAATGAACACATCTTGTGTTATTTCTATCATATGAAGGGATATAAGACTCATAATTAATAGTTTTTGGAGAGAAATGGGATCAGCTTTTTTATATGAAAAACTAAAATAGTTATTTCCTATTGTTAATTTGGTTTTCAAAATGAGTAAGAATGAAGAAGAAGAAGCTAATTTTTGTGAAGCTTTGTTTAGTCAATTCAAAGGAAAATGGATAATGCTTAGAGATTCAATAGATAAATGTCCAGTTGATAAATTACATGAAGGAATTGGAGAATGGACTTACTCTTGGACTATTTATCATGTTATTGAAACTGCAGAATTCTACATAAGAGAGACTCATGAAGGCATGGTTTGGGGATCGAGAGCAGGCTTTGATTGGAAGGAAGATTCAAAAGATGCAATTTCCAAAAAGAAAACTGAGATAACAAAGGAATTTCTACTTGAATATCTTAAGGAAATAGATGAAAGAGTTAGTAAATTCTTGAAAGAAAATAAAGATGAAGATTTACTTAAGAAAGATAGTTTTCATTGGTTCAAATCTGTTTATGAAAAACTAATCTATCTTCTCAGGCACAATTCATTTCATATTGGTGAGTTAGCTAAAACCCTAAGAGAATGGAAAATCGAGAGAATCAAGTGGAGTTAGAAAGATTAGATTAAACTAAGTACATATTCGATTAATTCGTTATAATCACCAAAATCGCTTTCATAGATAAAATCCGGTTGTGTTCTGGTCTCTTCATTAGCGTTTCCTAAATGATCTAATCCCATTGAAGATGGAAGTTGAATAACGATTTTACTATTTGGGAGAACATAATACAAAGGCCATGGTGTGATTCCATCTCCTCCACTAGTAGTTCCATAAATTGTTGCAAAACCTGTTTGTTTACAGAATGAAGCAAATGCTTCAGCAGCTGAATAAACCACGTTATCTGTCAATAATATAATTTCACCAGCAAAATTGGTATCGTAGATTGGGGAAAAGCTAAAAGAGTAATCATAGATGTTGTAATCATCTTCATACACCTCAGAAGGTAAACTATCAAATGAGCACTTTGGTACGTTATTAGTAAGATCATAGCACTCACGAAAACAGCTAATATATTCATCAGTCTTAAATGCTAGATAAAATTGTAGTTTTTCTTCCTTAGAAAGTAAAGGCAAAACGATATTATTTATCCATGTTGAATAAAATCCTCCTTTATTCCCACGTATATCAATAATCAAATGCTCATAATCCACAATTTGCTTGTAAAAACTTCGAAAAGCTTTGCTGTATCCAGCAACACCCAAATCGAAGGTTTGAATATTCATGTAGCAAGTATTTTTCTCAGCCCAGATTTTGAAATCTAATGGTGTTTCAGGATAATAGTTTGGTTCAAGGGAGTATTCTTTTTCACAGCAAAAGTCCATGTTTATCTCTGAACCTTCAGAATCTTCTAAAGTAAACAAAGCATCCTTCCCGAAAGTTCTAGGTGAAATCATCCAGATGTAGCTTTTATTTCTCTGAAAATCCCAGTCAATATAGTCTACCTCAAAGCAATCTTTTATTGCATCATCAACAGGGATACCATTAACAGTTTTTACTATCAAACTCTCTCCGACTAACATTTCACCAGATTCAGTTTGATGATGGACTACATAATTCCCTTTTTCATAGATAATTAAGCTTTCAAATTTGCAGCAGTATTTCTCATCGTAGCAGCATTCATATATTGATGTCCAATACTCTGAAGCTTTGAGAACATCATAACAAAATACTTTACAAAAAGGATACATGTTCTTATAGTAACTATGGTAATAGGACACTGATTCAGGGCACATGACGCAGGAATGTCTATTCTGAAGAGCTTGCATCGCATCCATCAAAACAGAAAGAAAATCTTCATTATTTTTTGCTTGGTTGATTCTTTCAATATATACTTGCTTTAAGTCCAACCAATTATAACCATGAGTCCTCTCTTTTAGATTAAGATAAGCATAATTTGCTTCAATGAAATCGTAAAGATGATTGAAATCTTCCATCCATTCTTTCTGACCTAAAGTTGATGGATCCTTTGCTGTTATGTGAAATTCATAAGTTTCCAAATCATTAAGAGTACAACAGACGTCATTTAGCTTAAAATAGCGATTTGTTATAAGAATAGAGGTTATCAATCCAATAATCACAGAGAGAGTGAGAACTA
>JAGLTB010000040.1 GCA_023270155.1 Candidatus Heimdallarchaeota archaeon
GCACGTAATCCTATAGCGGAAGCTATAGCAGGATAGCCGTAAACCACAGAGTGTTCTCCAAAAAGTATAACCTTACCTGGAGCTGAGAAGGTTACATTTTCAACATCCATATCTGAGATAGAAAGTTATCAAATAAAATGTTTTTCAAAAGAGGGAGAGAAAAAATTACTCTCTTATTAGTTTGAATGCAAAGTCTTCTACTGAAACTGATAATTCTTCAGTTTCTCCAAGCTCTCCTCTTGCTCTTAGAATTTCTCTTGTTAAAAGGTAGTATACTTGTGCTAGTGATTTTCTTCCTTTGTTGTTAACAGGTAAAACTAAATCAACATAGCTTGTTTCATTATCAGTATCACATAGAGCAACTATAGGAATGCCTCGCGAGGCAGCTTCAGTTAAAGCTTGTTTATCTGCTCTTGGATCAGTCAGAATAACAATTTCTGGCTCAATATAACCATCATATGATGGATTTGTTAGTGTTCCTGGGATAAATCTTCCTGGAACTGCTTTGAAACCACAGAGTCTTGCCATTTTTGTACTTGGTACAGAAGCATATTGCCTTGTGGCAAATACCGCAACTCTTGCTGGTTCGAAACGACTTATGAATTTAGCTGCAATACGAATACGTTCATCTGTTGCATTCACATCTAGAACGTAAATCCCATCATTTCTAACTCTATATTTGTAGGGCTCCATGAATTTTGTACAAACACTAGTTCCTATATGAATTCCAGAGACAAGATATGTGTCTCTTGGAATCAGGAGTATTTCTTCTTCTTTTTTTTCTCCTGTTTCTTCTGACATTTCAAATCCTCAATATTTTGTAATGATACACGTTATTCTCACTATTTTGAGCAATAAGACCTCATAAGTTTTGATTAAAAACTTTCTGTTCATTCAGTTAGATTCTTACCTAAACAAAATTAAGTAAATGGTAGAAATTCTTCAATTAGTTCTATATGAGAAATTAGCATTCTACGACAGCACCATCTTTTCACGTTTAAATCATCTAAGACTTTGTTGGAGTCGTCGCCTTCATCGGTCCTCTTTTTGTACTCATCCCATTTATCAGCAATTAGAGATCCACAAGTAAAACATCTTACTGGAATAATCATTTCGGTCAAGCCATTTTCAATTAATATACATTTAACTATTATGGTTGTAGATATTTAGAACCCCCAATCTCTTGCAATTTTGAATCCTCTATACATGTAATATAAACCTTTGATTTTTCTGGAAAGGGAAGGATTCTTAAGAATCTTCCAAAAAACTTCTAGTTTTTCTAATTTCTCTATTCGATTGATGTACCTATTATTGAAGACAGCTCCTATTTTACTAAGTGATTTGTTAGAAAAACCGTAGAAAGAATTGTGGCATTTGATATTCACTTTTTTCATAAAATCATATTTCTTCAGTCTTGATTCATATTCCTTACATGAAGAAGAGAGACCATTTCCTTTTCTTTCTAGATTAGTAGCAGCAACTTCACCTGCTATTTTCCCACTTAACATTGCTAAACGTATTCCTCCATAGAAAATAGGATTTACCATACCTGCTGTATCACCAACAAGCATTATGCGTTTGTCATATAATTTGCTAGAAGGACCATTCATTGGGATTTGACCCCCTACCTTCTTGATAATATTTCCTGTGATTTTCTTCTCCTCAAGAAATTTATCCAACCTTCCTTTTCGTTCTTTTGCAGTTGTTACTATACCTACGTTAGTTTCACCCTTCTTTGGAAAAACCCAGCAATACCCAAATGGGTATTTTTCTTTATCAAAATAAAATTCAAGAGCATCTCCCCATTCACCTTCAATCTTATATTCGAAAGCACTTATCAACGGAGAGGGAGGAGAAAAACCTAATTTACTTGCAAGACGAGCTTGTGGTCCTTCTGCAAGAATCAACATTTCACACTTATAATCATGTTTTTTTTCACTCGAAGTTTTAATGATTATACTCTCTCCTTTTCTTTGGACACCATCTATTTTCGTGGAGAGTTTTATTTCTGCACCTGCTCTTTGTGCTTCTTTTGCTAGATGCTGATCGAAAATGTCTCTGTTTATTGAATAAGAATGGATATCCCCTATTATGACATCATTAGAAGGAAGATAAAGTTTACAACTCTCATACTCTTTCACACAAAAAAGTTTGCTCTTTTGATCTAAATTGAATTCTTTTAGAGCGTTTAAGCTAATTCCCTCACCACATTGAATCGGTTGCCCAATTGTAGGATGTTCCTCAAATACTGTTGGAGAATGACCTTTACTAGCTAAGGAAATTGCAGCTTGCAATCCAGATGGACCACCGCCAACTATTGCAATATTAATTTCCTCCATATTTCTTATTTAAGAAGGTAATTCAAAAATCTAACGGGATTTGTCTTAACATAGTGCGATAGGGAAAGGTTTTTTTGATATATAGGTTTTATTGACACAGTTTGAGAACACATGCTCGAACATGGCGTGAATTAAATGGATCCAATGAGGAAGGTTTTAGCTGACTGGACGCAAGAAGTCCCTGAGAGTGAAATACGAAGACTACTGAAGAGCAAAACCAAATATTATCTTGCAGGAGGATTACCTGGAAATCTACCCACAAAAATTTTTCCAGAGATTTTAAGAGAACTTGCAGATTACTATGATTCCGATGAGCAGAATGTTATTAATGAATTTCAATATGGGCCTACCGCAGGATTTCCTTCACTAAGAAAAGTGCTAGCAGAGAGAATCCATAAAAGAGATAAAATAGACTATATCAGTGGTGCTGAAGACTGGGAGAAGATATTGATAACTACAGGTTCTCAACAGGCAATTTATATTGCCTTGGATATTTTAATTAATCCAGGAGATATTGTAGTAACTCCTTCACCAGCGTATTTAGGTTTTGTAACTGCTGTAGTTAAAAAAGGAGGGCATGTTGTTACAGCACCTACAGATTCTGAAGGTTTGATACCAGAATATGTTGAAGACACTATTATTAAAGCAGAAAAGAAATTTGGTAAGAAAGTGAAAATTCTATACGTAGTCGAAGATAGTGACAATCCTAAAGGTACTACTCTCCCATTTAAAAGAAGAGAACAATTATTCAATATAGCTGAAGAGCACGATGTAATTATTATCAGCGATAGTGCATATAAAGAGATGCAGTTTGAAAAAAGAATTCCTTCTCTAAAAACCTTAGATAAAGATAATTCACGTGTTATTTATTCGTCGTCATCTTCAAAGGAAGCAGCACCTTTACGCATTGGTTATTCACTCATGCCAGATAGGCTTCATTTTGAAGCTGAAAAATCAAAAGGATATTTAGATCTTTGTACACCTACCGTTACTCAAAGAATAGCAGAACTATACTATTCAAAATATATAGATAAGGAATTACCCTTAATTCTTCAGAAATATAAAGAACAAAAAGAAGCTGCATATAACGCTCTTTTAGAAACTTTTCCAGAAGGTGAATTTACTGATCCAACAGGAGGTTTCTTTATCTGGTGGCAACCAAAAGGTGAAAAAGCTCATACTTTTGATGTAAACAAATTCAACAAAGAAATTTTACTCCCAAACAAAATTCTAGTAGTCCCAGGTTCTGCATTTTATCCACCTCGTGGGCATTCATATGATTCAGAATCGAGAAAAATAGAGCAACTCAAAGTGATTACAGGAGGAATGAGAATAAGTTACTCATTCCTACCCAAAGAAATGATTGATGTTGGTGTAAGAAGATTAGGTAAGCTACTAAGTGAAAATCTGTGAAAACATTACAGATAAGCTTCTTCCTTTCCTATTTTTTTAAATAAATTTTCGGAAAAATTCCAGTTTTTTTAAATATTTGTAATTCGACCAGAATCACTATTAGAACGCATTTTCAGAGCGAAATAGCCTCTAGCTTTAAAAAATTGCCACTACAGGGCTTAAAAAAACATTATTTTCAGTAATCTTTAATTAGACGGTTTGTAATACGAGAATTTTTCGACATGACCGAAAAGGTTTTTAATAAGGTTTCTAACGGTTATAACGTACTTACCCTCTAGGTAAGTCAAAAACCGACAGAAGTGCATTTAAAATGATGATCGTGCAATCAAAAGTTAGAGAATATGTCAAAGAACTCGGTGATTACAAGGTTGGTGGAGATCTTCTAAAAGCTTTAGATGAAAAAGTAGCTAAAATCGTTAAGCTAGCAGCTAATAGAGCTAAAGCAAACGGAAGAAAGACAGTTTCCGCAAGAGACCTTTAAAAAGCCAGAGACCTCTAAGATAAGTAAAAGAAAGTAATAACTTTCTCTTTTATTTTTTTATTTTTTCCTTTAATCTTCAAAATCAGAAAGTAAAAGTATCATTATTATCATCAGTCTGTAGTTTGGATATAGATAATTCAGGTTGACTTGAAATTGAAAGATAGGTCCATTTCCCAAGAGTTTCGATAAAGATGTAATAGTCTGAGTTTTCCAGCTTTACTTTACCTTTGGTTATTTTCTCTGCTACCGCACCTATAATTTCTTCCCTAGAAAGCTGTGAATGACGGCGTCGAAGATTTATCCTCCAAGTTTTATCATTATCAATTAAATCGTTGAAGATAATAGCTTGTTGGCTAAGATGGTCAAGTGATGTACTTACTCTGTATTGAATTGGAATTATCTTTAGTGCATATTGGAAAAACGATTGATCTTGTTCAATCTCTGCTTTTATTTTTTCAAGTATTAGAATAGGATTATCAGAAAAAGTCGCAATTGATAGTCCTGCTATTTCTCTTACAGGTTTTACATTGACCTCAGAACAACCTAGAATTTCCGATAGTAAATAGTAAACTTCACTTGAAGCACTTCTTTCCAAAGTTCTTGCACTTGAAATAAGCAATCCATGATACTCCATTAGCACAAATAGAAATTCATCCAAAATTAACTTTACTCTCTGATACAATAAATCTACAGTTTGTCACTTGAATGGGGCACAGAAGAGACCTTGCGAATTTGTTTTGCAAGTACTACAAGAAAAGACACACCAAATAGGAAATATAAACCACCATCGAAAAGAAGAAAGACAGTGAAAACATAGATGAAATATACGATTCCTTTTGTGGAAGAGAGACCCTCTACAAGGTATGGCATACGTGCTATCAGAGTTCCACCTATAACGTAAAGAAGGGGAGATATAGTAATAGAGATTAATTTGGTTCGTAATGTTATTCCACGATACCATTCAGGTATCTCAGGATTGAAACCACTTGATTTCTTCTCAAATCTAGAGAAAAGTACAGGAAAAGGATAGGTTATTCTTTTTGGTTCGTTTGATCTTACGGTTTTGAATTTATAACCGAGTTCTTCAAATTTTTCTAATAGTTTGTACGCGTTTTCAAAACTAACTTGAACATCCAAGGTTAGAAGTCGTTTTGGTCTTACTCTGATAAGATATTCTCCTTCATAAGCCAAAAGGTAAATACCCAAAAGCTCAGAGAAGTCCCAACTCTTTTTTTTCTTAAATTCATTGAAAATTAATTTCTTTGATGAGAAATCCAAAATAACTTGACCTTTAACAAGCGTATATACCAAAATCAACAAAATAGCATTCAAAACCCCAAAATAGAACCAGAGTGATATACCAAATAATTCTCCTATCAATACATTGTTACGATAGGGTAAAAAATACACTATAGCATCTAGAAGGAGAAGGAGAGAGATTGTGGATACTCTCAGACGTTCCTTTTGAACAAATATAGATTCATCAGAGTCTTGAAACATTCAATAGATTCTTCTTCTAGGAAAGTTATGAAGTTTTCGTTAAAACGACCTAAAGTTCTAATTTAAGTTGAAATTTCTTACTTTTTTTCTTTGTTTAGTACTTTAAACCATTTAGGAAATGCTGAAACACCTTTTTTTTCCGCATTAAATTCCCAGATTATTAATCCGCCTTCTGTTGAAACTTTGTTAAAATTAGATTCAGTAAAAAGCCTCTCCATAGCTTCATTTCTTTCAGTTTTTTGGTATTTTCCGATAAGGACTTTAACATCTTCTTTCATTGCTTCTTTCATAAGATAAGATAGAAATGTTTCTTCTACAGTTTTACCCATTGCTCTGCAAGAGAAAGTTAAGATCTCCATTGTCCATTTATCAACTTCTTTCTTTACAACTGTAACTCCGATTAATCCGTATTCTCCATATCTATCATAGAGATTGACTATATAAACTCCAAATTCTGAAGACCTGTGAAATTCTAATAATTCATCTTTTGAATAACGTACTGCTGTTGCATTCAGTTGATTTGTTCTTTGTATAAGCTCAGTTACTCTTCCAAGATTTTCATCTTTAGCTTCTCGCATCCAAATTTCCAAGCTACACGAAAGAAGGAATCCCTCTTTATCTAAAGCAAACGTCTTTTCATCTACTTCTCTCTTTTTTTGCTCAACATACAATTGTGTTCGTTTTGCACTCTCGTCAGTCAGTTTCCCAACTGGTTCAAATTCAACTCTGTTTAATGTATGAATTAACTCTGTTTCCGGTAGAACTAAAACATCTGGTAAAAATAAGGCAATTTGATCTCTCTCATAGGGATTGTCATCAAAGAATGCGACAGAATCAAGACCAATATTTAGCTCTTCAGCTATTTCCATAATACTCTGTGCTTTATCATTCCAATTAATTTTCTTGATTACAATAGAATCTGCGATTGGTCCTAATACCTTGTTAACTAACGGTTCTATCGTACTATCGTTTTTGCTTGCAATAGCTAGGATGATTCCTCTTCGAGTCAGGAATTTAAGTACGGTTAATCGATTTTCATAAACATTGATTCCTTCTACTCCATCATCACGTAATATTCCATCCCACATTGTATTATCTAGATCTAAGACGACACATTTTATTTTTCGACCATGAGCTTTGACAACTTTGAGATGATCTACAAGCTCCATTGAGATTGTAACGGCACCTTCTCGAGTAAAGTGTTCATAAACACCATCAGCATCATTTTCTCTGATTTGGAGTCCAGTTGCTGCTTTGAGAAAAGTTTCATTAACTGATAGAACATATAAATCCTCATCCTGCTTTGCTAAATCATAGAAAGAGGATTCCAATCTATTCAGAAACTCCCTTAGGCTATAACTACGCTCTAAATTTTTATAATCAAATCTTCCGAATGCAGGTCTTATAACAAGTGGATAAGTCATGATAAAATAGATAGCATTAAGCTTTGTTTTAGCTTTCTCTATACCATTATGAAGACGTTGTTTGACGAATTCCAGTTGGTCATCTTGTGATTTGAAATCAGATTTGTTATGTTGAATAGAACCTATTTCACTTCTAATAAATTGAACATCACTTAGAACAACAATGTTTGGATTGAAAGCATATACACCACTTTTGAAATCACTTAAAACCAAATTGGGGTCAGGTGATTCATTATGATCAAAGGTTAGATAACATGAAACTCCATTCGCTTCAAAAAACTCTTTCATAAATTCTAATTCGCATCCACCAACAAAAGCGATTCTTTGTTGTGTTAAGAAATCCTTGTCTTCTTTTGGAAGTTCAGTTGCTATATTAATAGGTCTAGCCGCTTGAGTGAGTCTTGTTAGCACTGTATTCCTGAACTTCTTGTCAGTAATCATTCGTTTCATAATAGAAAGAATTCTCTTCAAACTCATTTGTTTTTCACCCAAGTAACCCTAATACCACCAATCCGCATGAATTAGTATTTGAACGACATCTCCTGATTTAGCTTCTTTTAATTTGTCAAAGATATGAAAGCCAGGATGTTTAATCATGTTCTTTCCGCCTGTATCAGTTATATAGATATCTTTTTTCATATCGTAAGCTGACCAAACATCAAGCTTTGTTTTGTCTACTAAAGGCCAGATTTTTTGGTTTGAATATTTGTCTCCATGATGAGATACTACTTTGATTGGTATATACTCTCTTAATTTATTTAATTCCTTTGCAAATAGGTCTAATGCTTCTTCAGTATTTCCTTTTGTCTGGCTTAATACTTCGTAATGAAAGCCGATTTCAAAACCTTCAGATTGCAAATATTGTATAATGGGAATTGCTTTTTCAAAAACATATTTCTCAGAATGTAATCTGAAAAATGATGTTGAAATTATATCCTTTTCAATTTCTAATTTTATTATGTTTAAGAGTCTATTAAGGGATAAATCAACATCATGTCTAAGAAAAATATGTATTTTGTTTTTATCAAGCTGTGATGTATGATCATATTCGCTGAAACGCTTTACTGAGTATTGTTCTTTTTTCAATTCATCTAGAAAACCAGCATATACACTCAATCTATAATAGTTGCTCCATCTTCTGAAAGGATATATCAAGGAAAGATTCAATATTATTCCAATGCTGAGAACTAAAGGTGCAATCCATCGAGGTGGTGACCATTCATAAATGTAGAGAATAAGATAACTACTGATAACCACTGACAGTAATGCGAAGAAATTCAATGGTTGATAAAAAGGAAGCATATCTATGAAAAGAGTAGCATAACGATTTTCTTGAATCAGAGAGAATATTAAGAAAATCCAAGTGAGTAGGGATATACCTAATAGAATTGCTACAATAATCCACAACATCGTTGATTATCTTAAATTCCATTAGTAGAAAAATCTTATGATTTAAATCCTTAAGTCTCTAATTGAACAGTAAGAAAAAGACTTAAAAGAATGAGGTTAAAGAAATTGATATACGCAGCGCCGTGGGGTAGCATGGAAAACCCGTCGGGCTCATAAATTTTAACCGTAAGGTTGAGAAACCCGAAGATCAATGGTTCAAGTCCATTCGGCGCTACCATATTCTTTTTACAAAATCTTTATCAATTTCTGCACAAATTTAAAGAAAGTGAATCGCAAAACTCTCATTATTACGTCAGTGACTATTTCCGCTGCAATTTTAATCTCGCTTTCTCTAGGTCTTCCTCTTTACTTTCACTATAGTAGCATTCGCTATCCCCCGATTACAATTATCTCATATGAACTCAATCCTACTGCAGGTGAAGAATGGACACTTAATGTTTCTGCCATGACACCTAATGGCTGTTATCGCATGAAAACACCTATTGTAGAGATTTCAGAGAAACAAGATTATACCGTTTTTATCACAGTAAAAGCTAAGTTTCAGAGAGGAGTTGTATGTGATCAAATGATCCATCATACAAATTATCTTTTTCAAATAGTATATCCTCTATCTGGAAATTGGACAGTTCACTGTAACGAGAAAACAATTATAGTTTATGTTCAAGAGCCATGTTTTTGCTAAAATGTTACTGTTTCCATTTCTTCTATAATTGCAATGGTTAGTTTATAGGCCTCTTGAAGAAGCTCTTCATCCACATTTTCAACTGTATCTTCTGTTGAATGCCACAGATCAAAAACATCATGTTTTCCATAACGAGCAATAGTAGCACCTTTGAAACCTCGCTTGGAGAAGCTTCCTGCATCTGTATTGCCATAATGTATTTGAATTGCTCGCAATTCCATTTCTAATTTCTTTCCTACTTCTTGGATGAAAACAACCAATTCTTCATCATGTGCTACATTATTATCTCTTTCCTTGGAAATAACACCTAGGGTTCCGCGTCCCAAAACCTCGTAATTAATATTGATCACGTCATTTAGTTTGCTTAACCGTTTTTTGACATAATAATCACTTCCTACCAACCCCGGTTCTTCTCCTCCGAACGATATTAATCTTACTTCCAAGTTTTTAGGAGGATTCTCTTTAAGATAATTCCCGATTGCTATCAGCATTGAAACTGAAGTCAAATTATCGTTTGCTCCTATCAAAGGTGTTTTTGTGACCATATTCGACATGAAATAAAATGCTAGAATTAATCCAAGAAGAGCTGGTATGAAAATAACATCTGGCAAAACCCACCAGGATATAGAAATCACTCCAATATTATAACTAAAGAGTCCAACTATCCCCGCAGTAGGTAGAAAGAATGCAATTGATTTCCATATCCCTGAAACAAGTAGAAACACAATACCCAATATTGCACCGTTTTGAATTAAATCAACCTTCGCAACGTTCTTTTCAAAAAGAGGCATATGAAATGCGGAATCATGATGCCCTGAGAAAATAAGTAATTTTTTCTTTTTATCAGTTGGAGAGAATTTTGCGATAACATTTTCACTTTCAGACTTCTTCACAAGCATATTAACTAAATTCTTATCCCGAAACCTAGCAAGATAATAGATTAGCAGCATTAAAATTGATAGAACAATTGCTAGTGGAGGTAGAATAAAGTAAAAGATTGCAGAGATGAAATAACCCCAAACTAGAAATTGTATCAAATATTGTAAAGACCTGCCTACAACTGAAAAAGATTCTAACTCAACGTCAGAGGAGAATGATCTGAATTGCTGCTCAATATATTCAATTGTCTTATGATCTGCTTCTGAACCCGCTATTCGAGGTCCAAAATTATCAGCTATATGTTTTATTGAATCCAACATAGGTTTCATTTCACTGAAATCAAAAAATAGTCTTATTTAAGTGTTAACAGATAAAATTAAGATACACTCTTTTCCTTTACTTTGTTCTCACGGTCTTTTAATCTAAGACTCACTTCGAATCTAATTTCATTAAGTTTCAAAAGAACAAAATCAACAGCATCCATATCGATTGCAGATGTTTGATCTGTAGGTCGTTTTAGGTTTTTCAGTAATTCTTCCCTTTCTATTTCGCTCATACAATCGCCTTGTTTCATCTTCTGTATGGATTTAATTGTTTTATCTATGAAAACTTATGAAACTCCTTTATTAATTCTTTGTAACATTAATCGAATACGGAAAATATTCCAATTAAAAAGTACAAAATATACGATAAAGCTTGTAAGGTGAAAGGAGGTACAGAAGGGAGCAGATCATTAAAAGAACTGAAATTAATGGACGGACTAATTTTAATATTCCTCTCTGTACCTCTTAAGCTAGCGCTTGTTCAGACACTTATATATTATGTCATTCTAATTATTAGAATGTAAAAACAAAGTGATGGTAGCATAGTAAATTAACTTTGAACAAAAGCATTTAATTGCTCTTTTAATAATGCTATAACGAATCTTTGAAAATCTTCTGCTGCTCCAAAATAAGACATTTCTGTACCCGGATGAAAAACAACTGAATGTGAAACATAAGTAGCACCATGAACTACTGACCACAGATACAATGCTAATTTTTCTACATCTACTTCTTTCAAAGTTCCAGCTTCATCTGCATTTCGTAAAACTACTACTAGTGTTTCTATAGTTTTTGGCTCAAATTCAAGCTCAGTAGGACCCACACTTTCAGCTGGAGGAGGGGGAAGTACAAACATCATTTGATATCTCCTGAAATTTTCTCCTGCAAACTTGAAATAAAAATATCCGAATTTTTCTAGTAATTCGACAAGAGTTCCTTTATGATTTTCAGCCATTCCTTTCAATGCTTCATCAAATTCTTTGAAATCATGTCGAATAATAGCATACCAGAGCTCCCTCTTGCTTGACCAATAATTGTAAAGATTAGTCTGAGACATTCCTAGACGATTAGCAACAGTTCTCATGCTAAAGCCCTTAAAGCCGTCAGTGAGGAAAATTTCTCTACTTGTTTCAATTATTTTTTTCATCTTTTCTGCTTTGGCTTCCTCAGATCGAGCTCTTGTCTTTGACATTTATATCCTATTTTTCTAGCATTTCATATTATTAAAGTTTTTTTAATTAACGGTGTTCATTTAAGCAAGGGGATGACGGAATGGACCAATGTTCAACAAGCATAATTAAAAAACAAGGCATTAAAGACATGACATCATATATTCGAACGAAGATAAGACTACGACAGATAAGCGAGATATATTGTGAGTTGATAAAAATAAGAGATGAGGAGGTTCAACACACATGTCAAATAAGAAATATGCTTCAAGTTTTTGGAGGAGAAATGAGTCTTCATTGTTCAATAGATATAAGCAAAGAGATCAATTCTCTCGCTCGGTTATTAGATGAAGGAATATCGGTCGCTAATTGGGAAGAGACCAATGATGTCATATTACAATTATATGAACATGTTCTTCGAATATGTAGTATAATTTACAAATAACACCATCAGAGGTCTAAAAGTTTGTCTAAGGAAGTAAAATGTTCGCAAAAATATTTCCTTTAATAACTCTTTTCTATCACTAATAGTTTGTTCTTTTAAGATGCAGATATTTGAACGTAACTTGACCAAGACTCATGATATTGGAGAGGAGTGGCCATCTTTTTTGGGACATATAGAGTTAGGTGAAGCATTCATTATAGAAACAATGAATCAAGAATGTGTGCCTAATGGTCCGATTGAGATAGTAGGTGTAAAAAAGGATGATTGCGTTGCAATACACATTGAAAATATAGAAATAGATTCAAACAAAACTTACTATGCACCAAATGGCGGACCATTTTTTGAAGGCATGGGGGATCCAATTCCTATTGAATATCGAGAAGGATATTTTTATTGGCCTAAACATTTCAAGCTAAAAGCATCACCATCTGTTGGAAACATTGCAATACTGCCTGAGTACAATGAAGAAAATTTACAAGTGAGTCGTGAGATACTCTATGGCCCATATAAAGGGAAGCGAAATCCTAAAGGGTGGCGTACTATAGTTCGTGCACCTCGGGACAAGCATTCTCATCAAGACTGTTGGGCACTAAAACTGGTAGTATTATACACATGAAAGCTCAGGTAGATGGATTGGGATCGTGTGTTGATGATGTTCATGCGTATATTGGACAAGGTGAAGTTGGTTTTGATGGAATTGGCGTATATGGTAAGATCCAATTAAGAGTTGAACGGTCAACAGACTGGTATGTAGACTGGCCAATTATTGAAACAGATGATGAAATCATGGTGTTTAGTTCCTATACTTCTACTTATCCAAATCGGGAAAAACGTAGATACGTTGATGTTGTAAGAAATGCATATTGCGCTCTACGGGAAGTTGTTGCTCATAAGATTGGTGGAACAATTTCAGATGCAAATACAATAGTGGCTACAGCAACAAACATTCGAAATTGTGTAATATATGGATTGGGAGATTATATTCAGAAGGTTGGACCAAGTGATCAACCTGATTATGATATTGCAGTTGTTGCATGTTTATCAAAGGATGTCTTTAGAGCATAAACTAATTTATTTGCAAATTAAATATTAAATATTGGAAAATTTAAATTTTAGATTCAAGAAATAGCTAAATCTGTCTCATAATATTTTTAAGAAACATAACTGAATACAGTATATCTTATCTAAAATATTGATGAATCTTAAAACGCGGAATGTTAGAACATGTCCTTTGTAAATTGGTTGAAAGACCCAGAGAGAATAATTTTAGGTGATGGCTCTAATGGAACTGAATTAATAAATAGGGGGTTCTCATCAGGGAAACCTCCAGATCTTTTAAACATACAAAATCCTGAAATAGTAAAATCTGTAATCAATTCTTTCTATTTAGCTGGAGCTGACATGGTTCAAACAATCACACTTAATGCAAGTTATATTCATCTGAAAAAACACAATTTAGAATCGAAATTGAAGGAAATCAATAAACAAGCTCTACAGAATATTAAGGAAGTACGTCCTAAAGGAAAACTAATTGTTGGAGAAATTGGTCCATCTGGCGAGTTTCGAGATCCGTTAGGATCAGGCACTTTTGAAAAATGGAAAGCCAGTTTCCTAAGACAGGTAGAGATTCTAGGAGGAGAGGAGGAGGAGGGTGTAGATCTTTGGCATGCTATGGGTTTCATTGATATCGAAGAAATGCATGCAGCGTTAACAGCAATTAAGGAAATCTCATCTAAACCTATCATTGCTTCATTTATTATTAACAAAGGAAAAAAAGGATTCTATACTTTAATGGGAAATTCACTTGAGCAATGCATTCATCTTCTTGAAAAGGAAGAAGTTGATGTAATTGGTGCAAATTGCGATCCTGGTTCAACTTTATTTATTGATTTAGTTAGAGAAGCAAAAGAACTAACTGATTATCCTCTTTCAGTAAAGCCTAATGCTGGTAGGCCTTCTTTAGAAAATTACAAGACAGTCTATAATCAACCAGTTGAAGAATTTGCTCAAGATATTACAGCAATGATTGATCTAGGAGTAAAGGTTGTTGGAGGTTGTTGTGGGACAACTCCCAATCACATTCAATCGGTAAGAAAATGGCTTGATGCTCAATCCTAATACGATGTTGAGATTACGGACAATTTGACTATGACCTATCTTATTGTTAGGTATCTTTTTATTTGGGTCTCCTTTTTAGAAGAGTTATCGAAATCGTTTTTTACATTTAGAAGAAGTAATTTAGATAGCATTTAAAAAAATGCACAGAAAGAGCAATGTAGAAGTTTTTTCAATCTACATTTATATTTCATAACATATTTATAGATAAAAATGAATAATCATAAGATGGAGAAGATTAGCAGAAAAATGAAGTCAATAAAGACAAGAGACGCTCTAATCACATTAATTATGATTGTTTTTCTAACCATTCTTCTTCCGAGTTCTAGAGTTTCTTCTTACTTCAATACTTTTCTAGTTGAAGCTTATGAATACAAGCATATTATAGTTAACACAGGAGATCAGACATTCAATGTAAAACTTACAGTGGATCCTAAGTATGATTATTATCCAGTAATAATTTTTATTTTTAATAAAGAGAATTTCAATAATTGGAAAAACGAACGATCTTATAGTTTCATCAATGCTTTCTACAATCCAGATGGGGAGTATTATTTACACTTGAATGAAAATAGCAAATATTATCTAGTTATTGATAATACAGATAATTTTCTTGATTCAGAGATCAGGATCAGTCTTGGCAGTTACGGATTTTATGGAGGAGAGGTTTTTGTAAACGAAAATGAGTTGTCGAATCTCCTCTACATTTTATTCTCTCTAGTGCTTATTCCCATAACCTATTTAGCTGTACGTATGTCAAAAAGAAGAAAATTAGAATCTTCTGTAGATGCACAAGCAACAATAATTCACCCTTCGGATTCTCCCCCAGGATCAACTAAGTTCTGTAATGAGTGTTATTTTGAAATTGAGTCAGTAGCAAAAGTGTGTCCAAATTGTGGAAATAAATTCAGATAAACAGTTTCTTTTTTCTTCATCTAGTATTTTCTGAATCTTTGTGCTACTAGACCCCAAATAATTTTAAGATTGAACTCTATCCCTATTCTGACACTGATGAGCATAGTCAAGGACTTAATCAAAAATCTACCAAAGGAACTACAACAAATTATAGAAGATTACATGTGGGAGAAGAATACAATGGGGTGGTCAGGAACAAAAGTGTTCAAACTTACTCAAGATAAAGAAATTTTGTATTTAAAAATAAATGAACCAACATCTGATTTCAATCTGGAAAAAGAAAAAATAATTCTGGAATGGCTTGCAGGAAAATTACCTGTGCCAGAAGTGATATACTTTGAAAAGAAAAATAATACAGAGTATCTTCTATTGTCAGAAATAAGAGGAATAGTTTCGCACAAAACTAGCAAAGACGAAGAGAAACGAAAAAACATAACTATTCTAGCTGAGGGATTGAAAAAGATACATTCGATTAACCCTAGTGAGTGTCCAATTGATAATAATCCAGATAAATTAATTGAACTAGCTAGAGCCAGATTGAAGAAGGGTAAAATTGATTCCAGTAAGTTTGACAAGAGATGGTCAGATAAGAATCCAGAACAGTTATTTGAAGAACTAGAGAAAATTAAACCGAAAGAATATGATCTTGTTTTTTCACATGGAGATTACTGTCTTCCCAATGTTCTTGTGAAAAAAAATCAATTAAGCGGAATAATCGATTGGCCCTACAGTGGCATAAATGAAAGATATTTTGATCTTGGAGCTGTAACCTGGAGTATAGGATACAATTATGGTGAAGAATGGGTTAAATTCTTCTTTGAGGATTATGGCATTGAGGATATAGATTGGGAAAAAATATTCTTCTTCCAAATGTTGAATGAATTTTTCCAACAATAATTTTATGGCAGACCATTAGATTTATTTCTTCAAGTTTTAATTTAGCGTATGAGTTTGCGATTTAATTCTTATCGATCCCCAATCTATGGAAAAAGAGGGATGGTAGCTTCGAGTCAGCCTTTGGCTTCAGAAGCAGGAATGAGAATTCTTCAACAGGGAGGAAATGCAGCAGATGCTGCAGTTGCTACTGCTGCGGCCTTGAATGTAACTGAACCTTGTTCTACAGGTATCGGTGGAGATTGTTTCTGTTTGTTCTTCGATAATAAAACTAAAACAGTTTCTGGTCTCAATGCAAGTGGTCGCGCCCCCGCTGAGCTCAATCTAGAGTTTCTTGCAGAGCAAGGGATAACTGGTTCTTCTTTACCGCCCTTAAGCATTCATACAATAACAGTTCCAGGAGCTGCTGCTGGGTGGGTTGATACTATAGAAAAATTTGGAACACTTGATCTTAAGACAATTTTGACCCCAGCTATTGAATTAGCAGAGGGAGGATTTCCAGTTGCACCATTTACTGCTAGAGCTTGGAACAGAAGTACAAGGATATTGAAGACAGGTCCTAACGCTGAAGAAATGTTACTGAATGGCGAAGCACCAAAAGTAGGAGAGATTATGAAAAATCCAACACTCGCACAAACTTTCAGAGAACTTGCTGAACATGGAAAAGCTGGATTTTATGAGGGAAGAATTGCAGAAGCAATTATTGATTTAATTCATTCTAAAGCAGGTGTTATGTCGACAGAGGATTTAAAGAATCATCACAGCACATTTGATGATCCTATATCTACAAATTATCGAGGAGTAGAGGTTTATGAAATTCCTCCAAACGGACAAGGAATTACTGCTCTTATTGCTCTTAACATTCTAGAAGAGTTTGAGATAAGTAAAATGGAGCACTCTTCAGTTGAGTATCTGCACGTTATGATCGAAGCTATGAGAATAGCTTTTGCAGATACACGTTGGTATGTAGCTGATCCAGCAGTCGTAAATGTTCCAATAACGGAATTAATATCAAAACAATACGCAGCTCAGAGAAGGGAGTTAATAGATTTAACAAAGGCAACCATTGATGTTCAACGAGGATCACCAACGACTAGTTCAGATACGGTTTACTTTTCTGTAGCTGATGGTGAAGGAAACGCTTGTAGTTTTATTAATTCAAATTATATGGGATTTGGTACTGGTTTGATACCCAAGGGATGTGGATTTACATTACAGAATCGTGGAGCAAACTTCACTCTTGAAGAAGGACATCCCAATGTTTTAGCACCAAAAAAGAGACCTTATCATACAATTATTCCTGGTATGGCTACAAAAGATGATGAGCTCTATGCGAGTTTTGGTGTAATGGGAGGCTTCAATCAACCTCAAGGTCACGCTCAGGTTGTAAGTAACATGATTGATTTTGAAATGAATCCACAGGAAGCTCTTAATGCACCAAGATTCAGTATTCGAGATGGAACAAGTGGAGGGAAAGTAGCTTTGGAAGAAGGCATAAGTTCTGCAACTATGAGCATCTTAAGTAATATGGGGCATGAAATCATTCCAACCTCAGGTGTATCCAGAATGATTTTTGGAAGAGGTCAAATTATAACTCGCAACCCAAAAAATGGTGTCCTATGTGGTGGTTCAAGCCCTAGAGCAGATGGAATAGCTATAGGATGGTAAACCTGCTAGTTTGAAAAAACCAAGGATTTTACAACTACAGGAACTACTTGCCCCCCAGCTTTTGGTACATCAATATCAATAAAGTCTCCCTCTTCAACCAATATCTCATCTATAGAGATTATATGCTTCGTAGCATTTGTTTCTCTCATCATCACATTTCCAACAGAATTACCTACATCCCTATCGAAAACCATGATAACGGGTTTCTCTTTTCTTATTGTGTTTTGTAAAGCACTAGCAACGCCCTTGGTGAAAGTAGTTAATCCTGCATAAGATCCACCTATTGCACCTTTGAATAAGAGAGCTACAATTTCATCTCCTTCTACAACATCAAACAAATCTAGACTCTTTAATATTGCATTTGTGACATTCTTTTCAGTGATTTCCTTAGTGTTAATTTTTGGTTCAATTACAGGTATGTTATGTAAAGGTAAAACATCTGAATCAGATACATGGGTAGTAACTCCTGACACTTGTAAAGTATACTGCCCAGCTCCAATGACTGTCGCGCGGATTAATTCAGTTGGCTCATGAATCTTGATCTTTGTTTCTTTAATTATTCTTTGAATTTCCTCACTAAGATATTTACCCAAATCCTTGTAATCATAATCATTTTTTTGGTAAATATATTCAGCTACTCCCCCTGAGAACATAAATTCATCTACTTCTCCCTCATAATCTAATGGATTAGTCATTAAAAGCTTCTTTGCTGAATCAGAATGAATTTTCTGATTCAAAACTTCAAACAAACTCTCAGCAAGTTTTCTAGCTAGTATTCTTTTTTGAACTTCAGAGATTTTTAAGTCATAATCAAACTTTATTCCAATATCGTCTTCAAAAATCCTAATTGGGGATTCTATTCGTACTATCTTGTCCTCTTGATCAAAAGCTAATAATCTCCCACCAACATTGACACAAGCAGCATCAACTATTTCCCCATCCTTAACAATGGCAATATTGCTTGTTCCTCCACCTATGTCTATGTTCATAACTGTCTTCATTTCGTTCTTTGAATAATTCACTGCACCAGAGCCCATAGCTGCTATAACTGACTCAAAGTTAGGACCAGCTGCTGCACAAACAAATTTTCCTGCCTTGTGTGCTAAAGCTTTAACTAGGTCTTCTGCATTTTCTTTTTTTGCGCTCTCACCTGTTATAATAACAGCACCAGTATCAATATCTTCTATTGAGATTTGTGCAGTTTGATATTCTTGTTTCAGGAATTCGACCAATTTCAAATAATCGATAACTTGGCCATCTAGCAATGGGGTCAAAATTATATTTCCTTTGTAGAGAATCTCTCTTTCCGTTACTTCGAATTTCACTCCTCGAGGAGTAAATACTTTTTCTAACTTAAGTTTCGAGAAAATTAGATGAGAAGTTGTTGTTCCTACATCAATACCAGCGCTAACTAAGTTTAGAACATGTTCATTATTCATTAGCTCTCCTCAAAGGATTAAATTTTCCACTATAAAAACATCTTAAAGCATTTTGGTTGAAGCATTTTTTTAAACGTAAATTGATTATTAAGAGAAAAGGTTTAAAATGTTTATTGTTTTATAGACACGTGTATCATTATGGTCTCGCAAAGTACTGAATCACAAAAGCAAACTGCTCAATCCACAGATATGCGTCCTCGTTCATTTGGGGAAGTGTGGAAAAACTGGTTTTTAGCTACTTTAAAATTCATTGGGAATAAAATTCATTCACCATTTGGAATATTTATTCTCGTTACATGGTTAGTAAGTATTTTGACTATGTGTATAACTAATTCGTTGAGAGGGGCAAGTTTCTTTGAGGGACCAAGGTACTGGACGGAAGTTTTTCTTACTTATGGACTGAATTCTAATCAAAATCCCGCTCAAAGATTTATTGCTAAACCTTTTGTAATTTGGTTTTTCGCACCCATGGTTGCGCTATTCTTAGGGTTTACACTCTATATGCTTACTGATAGTGGATTCTTCAAAAACGGAGCAGATCCTATTTCAGAGATTGCTTTTAATCAAAAACATAGATTCTACAATGTACCAGATATTTGGGGTTCAAATGTTCACATAAATGGATCTCCAATTTTACTTAATGATCCAAGTCCAAAAGGAACACAGACTTACTTCTGGATTGTTTGGATACCGATCTTACTGGGTGCTTTTATAACAGCTGTTTACAATTTCATAGTATTCAAGAAAATGAAGAAAACAAAATATCTACCAAAAGCAGGTAAATTCTTGGTTGCAGTTTTTGTGGGATGCATAATTGTAGGAACAGCTTTAGCCCTGATGACTGGTGACATCGAATTAAGGTTTACTGAATTATTATATTCTCTATTCGTTGAAAGAGTAACGAATAACTTCTTCGAATATGGTTTTGAATATGGATTGCAGGGGCAATACCATCCCACTGGAACTTCTTTCACGATGTGGTTGATGTTTTTGATTCCATTCTTACTTGTTTATGGCTTCTTCATAATAATAGGAAATCTTGATAATATATGGAAGAACATAGATTTCCCAGTTAGAAAGGTCAGAGAGTTTATCGTATCACGACAAGAACCAGAGTTGGTGTTTGAAGAAACCTCTGAAAACTAAAAAGATAGTTCGTCAATAGACAAAATATCTATTTTCTTTTCTTTCTATTTCAAATTATTCACCATTAGAACTGTTAGTAAGTCAGGTAATTGATAAATTTTAACAAGATAAACAATCTTATTAGTGCTTAAAAGGAGATTTTTCTGATGCCTTCAGATATCAATATTCCATCAGGACATGCTACATCAAGTATTGATTTCGATTCATTACCCATTTTAGAAGTTGAAGACATCATTAAGATTTATAAGACTGGAAAAATAGAAACCCAAGCATTGAGAGGGATTTCTTTCAAAGTGTTACCGGGAGAAAAACTATTCTTGATAGGTCCAAGTGGTTCCGGGAAAACAACCTTAGTTTCCATAATAGCAGGGATGGTGAAACCTACATCTGGAAAAGTATTCTGGAAAGATTTAGCAAAGGATATCACAAGATCATCACTTGAAGAAATTATTAAAGCAAGACGGGATTTTGCAGGTGTAATATTTCAAGACAGCAGACTTCTACCACACCTGACAGTAGAGGAAAATATTGAATTAGCAGGACATTATGCAAAAGTTCAATCTCACATAATAGAAGAAAGAACTGAATTCCTTCTACAATTCTTAGGTATATGGGAAAAGAGGGATAAAAAACAAAACACACTTTCTGGTGGAGAGAGAAAACGGGCAGCTATTGCTACAACATTAATCACTAATCCAACAATAATAATTGGAGATGAACCTACAGGAGATCTTGATGTAATAACTGCTGAGAGTATTCTCGATTTATTTGATAAAATTAATGAAGAATTAGGAATTGCTATATGTATCGTCACACACTCTCAACAAGTTGCTACAAGAGCTAACAGAATTTTGGAACTGAAGGATGGTATTGTCCTAGGAGAACATAGTAATCAAATACATTTAAGAAAATTGGACAAGAGTAGATTATTGGCTGTGGACAGACAAAGCAGGTTAGCAATTCCGAAATCAATTTTGCAAGAAATAGATAATCCAAAACATTTCTCAATTTCAATTGAAAATAAAAACATTGTACTGAAGCCTATAACAAACACAAATCTCTACAACAATAATAAACCAACTAGAACATGCATGATCTGTGGAAATTTAGAGAAAACCAAATCAAATTTCTGCTCTAATTGTGGAGCAGTAATCACACAAGATAGTGAAAACTAATGGATGAACCAGAAAAGAAATGGCAAAACAAAGAAGTAGACACTATCGAATTCGAAGAGGAGAAGGAGAAAAAGGAAATTCGTGTAAATTGGCCACGAATTGTTTTCCTAGGTTTTATTACCTCTCTAGTATTTGTGATAATTGATGTGATAGCTGGATTAATTATCCATTTTGGTTTTGGCCAAGACATGTTTTATATTATCTATTTTATGCAATATTTTGCTTTTGGAGAGGCAGGTTTAGTAGTTTTCCTAGGGGCATGCATGGGGAATTTTGGTCAATCAGTTGCAGTTTCAAATTTAAAGGAAAAAATAGTTGGTTCTGATCCGATTAGTAAAAATAGTATTCGCGAAGCCACTTTCAATGCTTTCACCTACTATTCTGCAGGAGCATTATTGCTTCTCTACACTACAATCTTGTGGAGAGTATGGACACTGATTTATGGTTAATTTCAGAAAAAACAATAGCAGTCACATTAAATTAAATTTGAATGATTACCCTTCAAGAAGAAGGAGACAGTAGAGTTAATTTCGTTTTGCAATAAGGACATCGTTCTTTTTCTTTAATCCAAGCTTTCAGATGGTTAAAATGAAAAATATGTTCACAAAGAGGACATTCGATACCATTTTCATAAACAGGTTCTAGACAGATGAGACATTCATTTGAGGTTTCTTTCTCTTTCAATTTTGCTATGCCAACTTCTTTCGCTTTTTTGTGAATTCTATCTGCGATTATTATACTTTCTTGCATAGCAGGTTTCTTTGATTCAGCTTTTTGTTTAATAGCTCCTATTATTTTAGCTTTGTTTTGAAGATAGTTTATGTAATTGCTTAAAGTTCCTTTACTGATATCTGAATCTCCAACAACTATGAGTTTTTTCTTTGCTCGAGTAATAGCAACGTTTAACCTACGATTATCTGCAAAACCTTTGTTACCATGAAATTCAGATTCTGTTAATGAGAGAATTATAACTTCACGATCACTTCCTTGGAACCTATCTACTGTGTCCACTGTAATAGCTGATGGTAGATTCCTTCTAATCTCACTAACTTGACCTCTGTATGGACATATTATACCAAGTTGTTCTTCTTTCAATCCTAATTTCTGAAGGTTTGGAACAATTTCGCCTATTATTTTCGCTTCTTCCTTGTTTAATTTTTTATCATGCATAAAAGCACCTTTAGTAGGAAGAAAGATCAACGGATTTTCTGGATTGTAGATCTCAGCATCTTTGAAAGTTCCAAATGTCTCCTTGAAATTAGTTAAGTTTGATAGAGATTGTGATTTGACTTCTTCATCAAAGGATTCTAATTTTCCATCATAAAATTCGTTGTTTGAAAATTCAATTAGTTTTTCATTCATTCTGAATTGTCTCGTTAGAAGATGTATATCTTCAGAATATACTTTTGCTAATCTTTCAAATATTGAAATCCCTAATCCTTCTTGTAACACCTTCGGGTTTTGAATTACAGGAGGGAGTTGCTTATGATCACCAACAAGAACAAATCTATCTCCTTCAATCAGCGCAGATAGAACTGTTGTTTCAGTCATTTGACTGGCTTCATCGATAATTACAGTTTGAATACCCATCTTCTCAAACACAGGGTTTGAAATCGAGGAAGTTGTTGATATTATAATTGGAATATCCTGAAGAATCTTTGTTGTGGATTTATCTACATTCCTTTCCTTATATGCTTTCAGAGTATAGTTGTGAATTTCTGATTGAATAGAGTGAGTTCCTCCAAGCCTTACAAAACCACTATAACCATTTTCCAGTAAATATTTACAAATATTATCAACCGCTCTATTTGTGAATGCAGTAAGTAATACTTTTTCACCATTGTTTGCAAGAGTAATAGCTGCTTTTGCTATTACATAGGTTTTTCCTGTTCCCGCGGGTCCTTGAATAAGACAGTAATTTTGAGTCCCCAATATTCTTTCAATTGCTTGATTCTGAATTTGATTATTAGAGATATAATCTCCTTTCACATGTTTAATATCTGGAGGTTTTTCTTCAATTACATATTCTTTATACTTGTTTTTTCGAAATACAAGATTAAAAAGGCCTCTTTGTTGTCTTCTGAAACCAACGTCAATAGAATATTGATCCACAACTGTAATTTTTTCTGACATTGAACGTGTAATAATCTCAATAGAAGTACCACTAATGGAAGACACTACTCCCGTCACTATAGATCCCTTGAGAATATCCCCTTGACTAAGAACAACAATATCTCCCTCACGCAATTCAGATTTATTATTGCATGAAAATAGTAAGCGAGTATGTCCTATTTCTTTGGTTTCATTTTCTAAAACTAAATTTTCAATCGATTTACCTTTAGCAACTCTTTGTTCGACTTTTAGCTTCCACAAATCAGAGAAATTCCTACGAGATTCGTTTTTCTCCTCCCTTATCCAACGAGTATATCGGTTGAAGTAGTCCTGATGAGATTTCGGTAGTTCTTTTTTTGTACAATATGATTCATGATGACATGTAGAACAGTTACGTTCTTGGTTCAAGCCTGCACACACAATCGCACAATAATGTTTCGTGAAGCAATTTCTGCACTTGTTTTTATCTTTGGGAGGAAGAATTTTTGGTTCATATCCCAAATAAGAAACTCTGTATGCGGTGTTTCTCTGATTCATTGCATATCGTAACAAACCCCAATTTGGTTGAGCTTTCTTCTCCACAACCTTTTTTGTACCTACATAGATTACTGTTCCCTCATTTGGTTTAGTTTGCTCAGTAAAATTTTCTAGACCATAACGATATGCTGTTACTTGTAGTAAATCTGAAAACCGCAATTCCTTATCTTCTGTTAGTTTTGCTGTTTTTAATTCAAATATATGGTCATTATGCAGAATATCTATTCTTCCCCTAATCCCATAAAAGGGGGATAAAAATAATATTTCAGGTATAGTCTGGCCTTTCAAATTCTCAACAAATGGATCAAGACATTCAACCATTTCTCGAACATCCTGATAAACTGCTTCTTTAGTATATCCAATATTCTCATATTGCAGTGAAAAAGCATCCAGTACAGCAGAAAGTTCCTCAGATGGTTTGGAGTTACTAACAAGGGCAGCATTTAAACAATCATGAACAATTGAACCCCTTATAGCTACGTAAGGAGAAGGTAATTCACCAATAATTTCATTCAGATAATAACTTCGAGGACAAAAGGAGACATTATTTATTGCAGTTGCATTGATCAAGATATCAGGATCCACAACAAATATTGATTTTGATCCAACTGAATAGAAGGTAGTATCATCCTTTTCTTTCTTTTCTGTGTTAAAAACTCTAAAAGAAGTGTAGGGTTGTATATAATCACTTACATCATGCCAAGGTGACCATAGATTTATCACAATATTTTCTTTCTCGATTGCAGCTAAAATTGTTGAACGAGGATTGTCACCGTTAGAACTTGAAAGAGTTTTGATATATACACCTGTTAAGTCAACCATTGTCATTTTACAAACGAGAGTTTAGTAAATAAAGATGTTGCAGCTTTTGATAAGAGTCAATCCTTATTAGGGTTGAAGAGAAAAATTCATTGGTGAATGTTATGCCTGATGATGTGTTTATTCTGGACAAAAGTGGGATACCATACTATAGTAGGTGCTTTGGGGGAGAGACATGTAAAATGAGACCAGATCATACTTTACAAACGGGATTTCTAGCAGCATTGTATGCATTTTCAAAGGAATCATATGGACAACAGGAGATTAGAACTGTTATCTTCTCTGATTTAAAATTACATTTCAAAGTTAACCAAGAAAAAGATGTAATAATAGTATTTACAGCACCATTAAGTGAAAAAGATGAAGAAGTAGAAGGACAAATGGATATGACATTGGGTGCTTTCTTGGAGTTGTATGAACAAGACATAGGAAAAGGATATGCTGATACAGAGAAGTTTGATGGATTTGACCAGACATTACAAGAGTTGAATGTAGTAAAAACAAAACCTATGGGAAGAATAAATTTAAGAGAAAAAGTAAGTAGTTGGAAGAAAATCTTCAGAAGATACAAACATAAATGATACTAGTTAGAATAAAAATAAAAGAAAAAGGAAAACGTCTTACTCGAAATCTATACATTCGCTTGGACATTCGTCTATGCAAAGACCACAATCAGTACATTCTTCTTTTCTAACTGGCACCGAAACATCATTAACTAGTTCATAAACATTTTCAGGACAGATATCTATGCAAGCTTCACAGGCAGTACAACATTCAGCTTTTACAACTGTTGGCATTTTTTCTAACTCCTTGGTTGATTAATTTGCTTTTCTTTTATTCCCTTTTTAAATTCTTCTACATCGCTATGTATTTTAGGTTTATCAGGAAAAAAAAAGAAAAAAAGAGTTATTATTTTACTTGAGTAGATCTTCCTCTTCCAAAATCTGAAATCACTATGTATGATACCAGTTTTGCGAAATATGTAGATCTGCTAAGAATGCCAACAACTTCATTCGTTGCTTCATCTTGAGCTGCAATCAAAACTTCTTCATTTTCTCGTTCAACACCAATGAAACGAGGCATTTCAACACCTGTTCCAGAATCTCTTAGCTTTCTTAATTCCACATTTGCCTGGGCATTTGTCATTGTATTTATCCAATCTCTATCAGTTTCCTCATCCAGACTCGTGATTATTGTGACTTTAGCTGTGGTTGGAAGCTGCTTTATAGATTCTGTTGGAATATATTCAATCTTAGGTACCATAATAGTCACTCCTCTCTTTGTATCTGTCACAATTCTAGACACGTGATCCAAAACAGCATCTAATCCCACAATTGAAGTTGTTTGAACTGGAGGAATTTGAGACTCACTTGAAGTGGCTTCTAAGGTTCTGAAATCGTTTTTCAGTTTCATTGTTGCGCTTATTAGATAGTTAGCTGTATCTGTTAATTTTCTTTCTGAATCTTCAATAAACTTAACAGAAGAGTCAACTTCCTCAGTCAATTTGCCAGAAACTAGCTCCCTACTCTCTCGTATCCCGTTCTTTGAACTGTCAATTGCTTCTCTCGAAATGTTCAACGCAGATTCTATTGTTTTTTGAAGATGATTGTTTAAGCCAGATACAACCTCTGAAATAGTTGATTGAAACGAACTTTTAGATTCATCGTATTTTTCATTAAGCTTTGTTTCAGTTTCCTGAGAAAGAAAATCCAATCTTTGTGATATTGTTTCCCAATTTTCTTTCAAAGATGATGATTCTGTAGTAAGATCTTGAGCAAGTGTTGTGTTTAGTTGAGTAGATAACTCCTTGAATTTGGTTAATTGAGAACGAATGCTGTTGACAATCTCTTCTGTTGTTGTATTAATTTGTTCAATTAAACTCTCTTCAAATCCACTGAAACGAGTAGTTGCTAGTTCTTTGACTTCATTTATTTTTTCATTGTATTCGTTAATAGCAGTAGTATATTGCGCATCTAGTTTTTGAATGAACATATCTCTTTCACTAACTAAATTATTCTTCTGAGTCTGTTCTTTGTTTTCTAAATCAGTGAATTTTAGATTCATGCTTTCTCTGATTTGAGAAATTGAGCTTGAAATTGCTTGGTTTTTCTGCTGCATTAGTTCTTCTAATAAACTAACTTTAATTTGTGATACTTTCTCATTTAAAGCTGAGAGAGATTCCTTAATTTGGAGAGAAAGATCTTCTACTTTGTTGTTCAAAACCATGTCAAGGGAATTATTTAAATCAGTAAGAGAACTTGAGACAGTTTCTGAAATTCCTTCGATTGTTTGTTCAGTATCTCTTGTTATTTCAGTGGAATAGCCTACATACTTTTCGGTTTGACCTCTGTTGAATGCTCTTACATCCATTTTTGTAGTATCTATGTTTTGTTTAATTTGTGCAATTGTTGAATCTATATCATCTAGATACTGTTGATTCATTGCATCAAATTTTGGTTTTGCTATTTTTGCAATTCCGGATATATTGTCTATAGATGTTTGAGAATTTTCCTCTATTTCTGTAGTGAATACAGTAAGATTCTCTTCATTTTTTGCTTTAATGTTGGAAACAGAAGATTCAATAGAAACTTTAGATTTATTCAAGCTTTCAATGCTATCCGTAAATACACTCTGCAATGTTGTTTGAACGTTTCTTCTATGATTGTCTTGATCTGTGAGTATTTTGGATGAAAAAGCTCCTGTTTTCTCATTAATATCTTCTTTTTGTTGTTGGTTTAAGGTTTGAATTGAAGAAGATGTTTGTGTTAATTTCTGATCTAATTCAGCTTCTTTTCTCGATACTGATTCATTTAAACTAATTGATAGATTACCTTTCAATTGATTAAACGTTTCTTTCTTTTCTTGGAGAAAAGATGTTGTCTGACCCAGAGTGCTTTTAACATTCTCGCTTAGTTGATCGCTTGTAGTTCCCAAGTAGTCCAATGGGATTTTCACGTAATATTTTTTTACATATCCTTCCGAAGCACCAACAGCACCTTTATTCAACAGAGAATCTAATGCAACTTTAACCTTTGAAAAATGTAACTTGCTAAACTGTGTTATTTCAAAAGTAGTCAATTGACCTCCACCTAAAAGAAGTTGGTAAACTTGTTTTTCTTCAGGATTTAGTTGTAATCTTTCAATAAAGGACATTTTTTTCACCTATTTATTTATTCAAAATTCTAGGATGTTTTCAAATTATTAACCTTTTGTAAATAACAGCTCTTTAGCATCTTTAAGAATCTTTTTAACAATCAACAATTAAGTTCCAGTTGTGATTATTGATGGTAGATTATGAAATCGTTTCATGGGATCAGAGTTACCAGATGACGTTTTACTTATTTGAAAAAATCACTGATGATGATTTTTTTCCAGACGTAATTGTTGGAATTGCCCGAGGAGGTTGGATACCAGCTAGATTGTTAGCTGATTTTTACGGAAACAGGAGAACAGCGAACATTAAAATCGAATTCTATGATAATACTTCTAGAACATCTGATGACCCAATAATCACTCAAGAAATTTCAGAGAATGTTGAAGGTAAAATAGTACTTGTAGTAGATGATGTAGCAGATTCAGGAAAAACTCTAATTGCAGCAGTGGAACATGTAAAGAACATGAATCCTAAAGAGATAAGAACAGCAACTTTGTATTATAAAAAGCATAGTATTCTCAAACCTGATTACTATATCAGGGAAACCCAATCATGGGTAGTTTACCCTTGGGAATATGGGGAATTTGTTGCATACCTGTATAATCAAATGCGTGATACTATGAATGTGAAAGAAATTAGTAAAAGACTAAAAGATATAGGAATTCCCCCATCTCTCGTAGAAGCTTATTTTTCTCTGATATTAAAACATGAAAATAATTAAGAGGAGATTTTCATTGAACAAAGAAAAACCAGAAACTGACGATGAACTGCCAGATGATGTTATAGATAGAGTGAATATAGGTGTCGTTGCGGTTTCCTTAAGTTTATACGAAGAAGGTATGAGTTTAGAAGAGCTCATTGAAGTAACTGGAATCAGAGAATCAGATGTCAGAAAAAGCCTTGAATATTTAATGATCAACCGTATGGTTCGAAAGAAATTAAATCAAGAATCATATCATGTTTCCAACTTTAAAAAAATGCTTCAATTTCTTTTATCGTCTGGAATGATTTTTCCTCTTGGAGAACAGATTACAAAATCAAAAGATGAGAAATAATATCCTATTTTTCCATAAATTTCTCTAAAGATATCTGAGAGTTTTTCTTCTTTTTATTCTTGCTGTCTGGGTTTTGACCTTCCTTTACTTCAGTTTCTTTTTTTTCCGATACAACAGATTTCTTTTTTCTGTCTTCTTTCACGGGTGGTTTCTTACTCTTTACTGCTGGTTTTTTGATTTCACTCTTTTTTATGAAATCAAACACTGTCACTTCTGTTTCCTTAGCTTTTGTCATCCATTGTTCAGCCATCTGAACATATGCTACCTCTTTATGTTTCATTATTTCCTTTATTAGCTTGCTTGAATCATTTGTAAGAAAACTTATGTTCTCTTCATCAAATTGAAGAAAGGCTGCTATCCCTCCAGCCATCTTAGAATCTGAATTGAAGATAATTCTCAGATATGGATAAATTTCTTTAACAAAAATTCTCTGAGAGCAATGTAAATATCTAATACTTTTTTGTGCTATAGCATTGATCTTAGCATTCTTACCTCTAAGTCTCCCCATAAGTGCCCAATATCCAGGGAAACCAAATTTTGTATATTTGAAAGGAGAGCTTTTGACTAAGCCTACAGAGGATATAAATGTAAAGAAGTATTTGAGAAATTTCCAATCTTGTTTTTTATAACAATGAGATAAATACATATCAGCTTCAGCGATTAACTCGTACATATTGAATAATTCTGTGTTTGTGCTTGCTTGTTTGTAAGCATGCTCGAAAACATACATCAGTAGTTCTCTATAATCAACATCAAGACCATCTATAGCTCTCTTTGCAGATTGATAATCATTTGCCTGGAAAATATTGATTAGAGCTGTATCTAAGCTCTTTTCTTGGTTTCGAGAAGAAAATTTTACTTCTTTGATACCCTCAACAGATACACCCTCCAAATCATTAATAGCAGAACGAGCATCTCCCCCGCTATTCTTTGTTATTGCTAAGAGGATATCTTCACTAACACTCAAATTTTCTTTCTCTTTTATTAGTTTGAGAAGAGTGAGAATTTCTTCATCCTTCAGGCTTTTGAATTCAATTACAAGCATATTTCGCTTTGCAGCTTTTAATGCTGATGCTGAAGGATCGTTTGCCGTACATATAATTGGAGTTCTTGTCGCTTTTACAGCTCTTCCAAGTGCTTGACCTCCACCCCTATCTGCATTTCCAAATAGCCCATCAGCCTCGTCTACAAGAATTAGTTTACGAACTCTTGCACCCTGTAGAACAGTTCCTTCAGTAGATGATTTGCCTACAAGCATTTCTACTGCTTTTTTATTTCTCTTATCACTCGCATTTACTTCTACAAATTCGTAGTTGTATTTCTTGATAAGGTAGTAAACCACACTTGTTTTACCTACACCTGCAGGACCAGCTAGCAATACAGCTTTTTTTCTTTGCTGATTCCATGTCTTTAACCAGTTTTCTAGTTTCCTTACTTCTTCCTTATTACCTACAAAATCTTTGAAAGTTTCAGGACGGTACTTCTCTACCCATGGAATAGTTTGGGTTTTACTCTGCATTGCCATTACGTTCAAATACAATTCTTACATTTCAATATAAAAAATGTGTGTCTGGAGGAATTTTATGGTTACTCTTCTTCTTGAACTTTCGATTTTTTCTCTTTTCTGAAGAGCATTTTACCAAGAATTCCACCCGTAATTCCTCCAACTAATCCTATTATTGGTATGAAAACAAATGAGCCTAGAACTAATGTTGTAAGAAATGTAACAATGAAGAGTGTAAATCCACTTAAACCTAAAAAGGACAAACCCATTGATGCTGTCATTGTTGCGAATATAAAATCTAGGAATAGGAAGGACAACATAGCGGACCAAGCACCTGATCTAAGACCACCTCGAGAAGCTAATCCTCCAGCAAAAGAACCGATCAGCCAGATGAAGATTATTAGAATATACATTCTTGGATTACCAAATTGATTATCAATGCTGTATGAAGACAAAATTTCGGGTAAGGGAATACCGATTTTCAAGAACATATTTACTACCAGCAGCATGAGTAAAATAACCCAGAAATGACCCCCTGTTCCATGATCTGCTTTCATATTATCATTCAAACCTATTAATTCTACCATATCTATAGTAGGCCAAATAATGTAAAGTAACAGAACAACAACAACAGTACATGTTATAAAACCAATAATCGATTTATAGATTCTCTTTAGGAACATGTAATCAAATAATTTTGTCAATGAAACTATTTAGATTTTTGCATTCACATTTTGACTTTTGAAGTATTATTATTTAGAAAATGATAGATAAACAGGTTAATGATGCTTGGCATTTCTCGAATTCACTCATATTAAGTAGAATTACATCATAACCTGCGGATCTCACTATTTCATGAGTATTAGAGAATCTATTGGACATGACTACAGTATCTCCAATAGCTAGACAATTAACTGAATAATATTCCTCTTTTGGTACAGTAAGCAGATTCAAATCTTTAAGGAGGGGATGTTTTAGATAATCTTCTGTTACAATCATTGTTTCCTTACCAAGATATTTCATGTAGCTTTTCAGATGAACTATATCAGGATTCGAAATTGTATCAACTTTAACATCCAACCATTCCATCATCTGGTTAGCACCATGACTATTTGTTCGTTGAGTAATTCCACAGATTAATCTGTCAGGTAAATGAATTATATCTCCCCCTTCAATTGTAGCAGGAGCAACAGCTCTTTTCACTTTGAGATATTGCTGTAATTCCTCCTCCACATCTACTTCTTCTCCCCTTCTACTTTCTTCTCCCATTCGAGTAATTAATGCTTTACTTTTATGGACAATAGCGTTATCTTCTACAAAACATGAATCTGGAAATTCATTTTGTATTGGAAGTTCTATTATATCTAGACCTAATTCCGATAATATCTCACAATATCTTTTATGTTGTTCTCTAGCTTTATCTACATCTACTGTGTAATGTAAAGGGTGAGAAGATACGCATTTTTTGTAAGTATCACTAGGTTTTCTTACTAAAACTTTGGTTGGATGTTTCATTATTATTCATGTAATTCTATGGGATTGGTTTATATATTTCTCTTTATCAACAAAAAACATGGTGCTTATTGGTCAGACAGTACAAGCATATAAAGGGCTGGGATGTGAGTATTTAGTTCGTTTTGCCAATCTTTTAGGTATAGAATCATGTGAGATTAATCCAAAAGGAACTAGTTCCAAGAACATTGAAGAAATAATCAAAGCATTAGGGAAGATGAAAACAACTTATCATTTACCTGTAGTAGGTATTGAAGGATATGATTTTTCTTATCCAGACGAAGAGAAAGAGATAGGAGATATAATAAAATTGATCAATAAACATTCTGATGACCTTCATCTCATTCTTGGGATTTTTCATCCTGTAGAGGAAAAGGGGAATTTTGAAACCTTAGTTGAGAATCTAAAACAATTGAACATAAAACTAGTTGTTGAGAACATTCGAAATTATTCTGATGAAGAGTTTGAAAATCTTTATGTGCAATTTAAAGACGAACTTGGGGATCAATTAAAAGGATGGCTCTTTGATGTTGCCCACTCTTATTTGAGGAATGGTCCAAAGGATTATATGAACCTACTTGATAAAATGCCTTTTGATGAGCTTGAAGAAATACATCTATCTGATTGTACAAAAAATGAAGATTCCCATTATTCTTTTGGAGCTGGTATTATGCCAATTGAAGATATCCTACAAGAAATCAAGCGTAGAAATTTCGATAAAATAATAGTGAATGAGATTGATGCCTATCCTAGTGTATGGAGTACTATTGATTCATATAGAAAAGTAGCTAAACATTTCAAGAAACCACTTTATATGAAAGTTTCAACTAGAAAACTGCTCATTAAACCTGTGATACAAAGACGACTAAAGAAAGCCAACATTGTTTGATTTGAGAAAGAAATAATATTTCAAAATTTTAATCTGTTTCAATTTGATTAATCAGTTGAATTGAAAGACTAATCCATTTTAGATATGAATTTATGGCTGCTCTTGCAGAAATTGAATCCATAGCATCAATTTTTAACTTTAAAACGTTCTTGTGAACTTCTAAACTAGTTTTTGCTCTGTCATTAGGATTATAATTAGATTCTAATTTCAAAGTCTCATAAAGTAAACTGCTCATTTTTTCATTTTCCATCTCGAATTCAAAATCAATCTCAAGTTTCTTTATTATAGAATTCGTCATCCTCGTCCGCACTTCTTTACAGTTAATTTAACAGATCTTCAGGTTCTCTTGGTATTACTCTTATTTTCAATCTTGGACCCACTTGTTTATTGAGACTATTGAGAAATTCAATAAAAATAATTTTTTGCTTTTCATCAATATAATCTGCGTACACAGTTACATACTCTTTTCCTTTGAATTTCTCAACATTCTCCTGAGTAATCCCTAATATTCTTCTAATTATATTCTCTTCCTCAGGATTCTTTAAAGAAGAGATTAGCACTGCAAAAGCTGGCTTCTTATTTCTTTGTTTTTGTTGATATTCTCTTGATAAAGTAGTTCCCCTGATTTTAACAGCATAAGGAATTTCTTGTGGTTCTGTTTTCAAATCAAATATCCTCATGAAATTTGGATTCCCTTTAACAGAATGAATGATAACAGCTGTTTCAAATCCCCTGTTCTTCATCCCAGTGATACACATGAGAAGTTTAGAAGATCCTCTCACAACCCTCTGAGATTGAGGAACAACGCCTATAATATCATGTACGAATGAACGAGTCTTATTAGCTGGTGAACGTGAAGTAGTAAATCCAATTCTACTCATATAATCAACAAAAATTAATCACAATTAAATGTAGAGATTGTAAACCATTTTAAAATAATAAAAGAAAAGGAGTGTTATTATTCCTCCTTTAACCCTTCAGCAATACGTGTAACTCTTCGTGTAATACTTCTTCCTGCACTAGTATTGGGTTCCCAAGCTCCCCCAGTAAGTTTTTCTCCACATTTTGAGCACTCCCAAATACCAAGACCAGATCGTTTCAAGGTTCGCATGTAGCAAACTGGGCACTTGTAAATTGCTTTACTTTTATCCTCTATTTCTCTGACTCTTTTTCTTATCGTACTACCATAGCGAGCACCAAATCGACCGGTGGAACCAACTTTCTTTGTTTTGCCCATTATTCTCTCACCTTTTTTCTTACGAAATCGCTTTCATCAGCTCTTTCCTTAAAGTTTTCGATACATTCAAAGATTCTTTAACAATAGATATGAGTTCATCAGTCTTATAGACTCCTGCTGCACCTTTTTGTAAAGATACAATTCGGTCTTCTTCATCAAACCCTACAGTTACTCTTGCTTCACTAACTCTTTCTTCTTTTAAATTGGCATCAATTATATTGTTCTCTCCAATTTTGTATGAAGTTACAGAAATAGGATAATGATCAATTTTCAAAGGTTCTACTTCTTCAAGAATTTCCACTTCATCAGCTTCAAGTATTTTTACTTTGGGAATCTTTGTGGTTGCAAGAGCAGCTACAGCACCAATTACAGCAGCATCGAATAAATTACCATCATGATTGAGAATGTAGAAATCTATGAATAGAATCCACACTGATTTCTTTGGTATGATACATAATTTAGATAAATCCAGACAATGAGATTCTCTAATAGCTCTATCTGTTACGCGTGCTAGTTCAATAGCTTTTTCACTTGGGGGGCCACTCTCAAAATAGGGAGAAGCTAATGGTGATAATTCCGCGCTTGTTGTGATAACTCCAGTATTTGGTGTATCAGGGAATGGAGTACCTAATTGTGCTTTTATACCTACTATTAATTTAGATCCTCCTAAGTTTACAATTGCAGAACCTTCTGCCTTTTGAACAAGGTTAAGTTCGAGTTTAACTTCTCGAGCTTGATTGAATTCTCTTCCATCTATTCTTTTCTTTTGTTCTAGTAAGGATTTAATGTGATGTTTTTCAATTTCACTTATTACAAAATCGCCCATTTATTTAACCTCCTCTTTGTCTTTAACCTCAGGTTTGGGTTCTTCCTTGACTTCAGCTTTAGGTTCCTCTTTAGGTTTAGCTTTGATTTCTGGTTTGGGAGCCACTTTAACCGGTTCCTTTGGTTTTTCCTTGACTTCAGCCTTAGGTTCCTCTTTGGGTTTAACTTTTTTTTCTGTTTCCTTTACGTCTACAGATACCTCAGCTCGTATTGCTGCGTATTTGTCTTGTAGTGCTTTCTTTTGAATATCGTAAATTTCAGTAGCACCTTTGATTGAGAGATTTAAACATTCTTCAAATTGCTCTAATGTAAATACACCATCCAATTGGACTAGTGATATCTCATCTAAAACTGGGCAATAACCAACTGGTAAATCTCCAGAACCCTTTTGATCTTCTATATCATAAAGATCAAGTACAACCTTATCATTAACTAAGCCACCAGCTACGGATGCAATCAATCCCCTCATCGGGATCCCGGCATCAGCAAGTGCTACAGATGCAGCAGTTAAACTTGCACACCTGGTACCACCATCTGCTTGCAACACTTGTAGGTAGACATCAATTGTTGTTCTGGGATATTTTTCTGTAAACACTACGGAAGTGAGTGCATTACTAATAACCATTGATATTTCTTTTTCTCTTCTAGATGGAGCAGGGCTTTTTCTATCATTAACAGAGAAAGTTGACATCCTATAAAAACACTGAATTAATGCTCTATCAGGGAGAGTACGGTGTTTGGGATGAAGTTCCCTTGGTCCATAAACTGCAGCGATAATAATATTCTTTCCCATGCGGATTTCTGCAGAACCATCCGCATTTTCTAATACTCCTATTTTGATACTTATTGGTCTTAGTTCATCGAAATTTCGACCATCAAGTCTTTTTCCTTTTTCATCTATTAGTTGAACAGTTCCATCTCCTGCCATAAATTTCACCTAGTTTCATTGTTATTATTTTCCGATAACATGTCTCGAATTCTATCGGTTAACCCTCGTGTGTGGGCTTCTAATTCTATTTTCTTTATTGATTCTATTGCTTTCAGTTCGTCTTCTTTTTTCTTACCTTGAATCCAGATTCTCCCATTTTGACCGGTTATAATCTGTGTTCTAGTTAATCTCTTGACCATGTTGATCATTGTACCTTTCTTTCCAATCACACGAGGTATATGTGCAGCTTCAATTTCTATAATTCTGCCACCTCTCAGTTTTCCAAGTCCTCTTTCATTTGTGATAACTTGTGGATCTCTAGTTCTATCAAAACTGACTATTTTGGTAAGTATTATATCACCAATACTGAAGATCTTTCTTGCATCATCTTTTACTGGATCAAATTTCTTTTCAGTAGCGTTATTTGCTAGTAGTACAGCAAAATAAGGAGAACCAATATCAATTAACCAATTTGTTAATCCAACTTCAATTATTTTTCCAATTACTAAATCTCCGGGTCTAGGGAAATATTTTCCTTTCAAGGATTTTACTTGAATAAAATCTCCTTTATCTTGAAAAAGACCGACAACTGTTGAATAATAGAAGTTTCCTCTCTTTATAACACCCTCGCCACATCGTATAGTTCCCTCTGCTAATAAATCACCAGGGATAACTATTGCATGGTTTTCTAATGCTAACTTGGACATTTTTCTCGACCTTTAATGTTTATTCTGACAATCTTTCTAACACTTTAACTTGTGCTTTACCTTTTGTACGAGAAGTTATTTGTTCCAAAAAATCTGCTTGTGTTCCCGAAGGTATTTGAACCAAAACAGCCAAACTACCATCAGATAACCATTCTTCTTGAACTAAATTTCCGGATGAAAGAACGTAACCATATAATGATCCTGTAAAACTTGGAGGAATTTTCACAGCTAATTTTACTGATTCAAGCCTGATAGGCATAATTGGTTTAAGCAAATCAATAATTTCTAAAGCTTGTATTTTAATTTCTTCTTTATAATCAATATTAACTCCCAAATCCATTATTGCATTATCAATCCTATCTTTAGGTATAGGAGTATTTTCTCTGGGATTAATACAGTGAATATGAATAAAATTAACAATCTCTGCTCGTTTTTCCTTCAATATTTCATTTCTTTGCTCAGCTGTTAATTGAAGCTTACCATCTTTTAAGATACGCAAAGCAACATCTCGTTCACTTACTTCTTCCCCGAATACAGCTAAAATATCATCTTCAGAAGCTTTGTGACCACGAGAAACATTTTCATAAACTTGAAATGTATCAAAAATATCATCGGGGTCTATTTCTTCTCCCTGCAAAAATAACCAAGCTGATTCTGGATTAACCAGCAATTCAAATCTTCTTCCATGCGCTTGGTATCGGACAAGAGACTTTCCTTTTAAATCAATTCTTTTGTCTCCGGTAATAGCGCCATGATCTCGTACCATAGCAATCACACTTTTGTAACTTAGTAAATATTGTTCAGTTTCATTGATAGTTAAAGTGCCAGATTTATAAGACTTTTTAAGTTTGAGATATAGAAATTCTATAGAGAATCACAACACTGACGTGGTTAACAAATGAACAATATTCTAATTACTGGTTTACCAGGGGTTGGAAAAACTACTCTCGTAATTCAAATCTTAAAGGAACTCAATGTGAGTGCTATTGGATTTGTTACAAAAGAGTTACGAAAGGAGGGGAATCGATTTGGATTTAATGTTGAAACTTTATCTGGTACAAGCAAGCTATTGGCATCAAAAAAAGAAAAATACTGTAAATATAGAGTGGGGAAATATTGTGTTTTTGTGGAAAATGTTGATTTTATAGTTAAGATGTTGGAAGAAGAGATCGGAAAGAAATCTCATAGCATGATTGTTATAGATGAAATTGGTAAAATGGAGTTGTTTTCACCCAATTTTAAGAAGTTTCTATTAAATAGCTTAGATGAGCAAAAAGTACTTGGAACAATCATGATGAGAGATAATTCTTTTTCAAAGGAAATTAAAAACAGGCAAGATGTAAAACTTTACAACATTGATAGAACAAATCGCAATAGGGTAAAACAAATAATTTTGAAGAAGATTAAGGATAATCAGGGACTATGAGAAATCACTTTATAGCCTTTAGCAATGATTTTATATGTAATTAATATAATAGTAAGTTGTAGATTCAAGATGTCAAAGAAAGATGAATTCAAATCACTTGTTGGTTCCATTAACATGGTAAAGAACATGGTTGAAAGCATTGTTTCAGCAGTTCAAGATCGTTTCAAAGATTATGATAATGTTGTAGTATCATTAAAGGAAAGATTAGACAAACTAGAAGCTCAAGAGGGACAAAGTACATCTACTCAAGCAGTACCAGCAGATGCTACAGGTTTCATTAACAGAATAGAGCAATTAACAAAAAGAATGGATAGTTTAAATGAACGAATCCTGCTTATAGAAGCAACAAAAAGTGTTCATGATGAAACTGTAGTGGAACCCACAGATGTTCAAGCAATAAAAGAAATAGCAGCAGAAGTTCCATCTGCTATACCAGCACCTATTCCAACACCAGTACCTGAAGAAGCTGAAGCAATTGCTGAATTTGAAATTCCAACAGAAGCTCCTGAGAAGGAATTAACATCAATCCCAGCACCACCTACACCTGAATCTATTCCAGTTCCAGGTGCGGAAATTCCTTCGGCACCACCAATACAGAAAATTGATGAAGTAGAATTTCCAAAGGTTGCACCTATTGCTCCCTCCGCAGAAATTCCAGCACCACCAGCTCCTAAACCTGCTACACAAGTTACAGAAGATGTTGAAAGAGACGTAAGTCCCATTTCTAAACAGGTAAGTGGAAGCATACCTATGCCTCCTAAAAAAGAAGGAGTTGCGGATGCAACAGAAATTCAACCTTCAGTCCTTAAAACTGAAGAAGATGCAACAGTACCTGAAGAAGGAAAATCAGCAGAGATTTTTGGTGAAGCAGTCAGCGGAGATAAAGCAGAACTTCTTAAAGCTTTGAAGAAATTAGAAGATCTTTAAAGTTCCAGCAATCGGAAATTTCAAATATAGTTCTCAAAGATTTGCTTAATGGTTATTTCAATTCCTCCTATTGTGATATATATTATTACATTTTTTATGCCTTTGATTCTCACATTCATTGGATTACCTTTTCACATACGATTTATGCTCAAGAAAGGAATTTTTGGAGTTGATGTTCATAAGGAGAGTAAACCGAAAGTTGCAGAAATGGGTGGAGTGATAATTCTCTTATCTATAATTCTTACATCCATAGTAGGGATTTTGCTAGTTGATAATAACGTTGATAGACTCAAAATAGGATTATTCTGCATAACAGTATTGATAGCAGGAATCATAGGGCTTATTGATGATATAATTAGACTTAGTGCATTACTAAAACCTTTGTTGCTCCTAATAGCGTCAGTGCCAATTATTGCATCAGGAATGTTTTCACCAGAACCAGTCCTACCATTTGTAGGAAAAACAAGATTAACAATAGTTTATTATGTATTGTTACCTTTTATCATTGCAGTTCCCTCGAATGCAGTAAACATGTTAGATGTCTTCAATGGATCAATGGCATTAACTACTATTTTGGTACTAGTAGCAGTATTTTTTGCCAATATGATAATTTTTCGAGGAGGAATCCAGAATCTTGATTTGACTTATGTGTTTATCTTGATGATGATAGCAACGCTAATTGCATTCTGGTTTTTCAACCGTTATCCAGCTAAAGTTTTTGCTGGCGATACAGGGAGTTTAGCTATTGGTGCATCATTAGGGGCAATAGCAGTACTTGGACAGCTTGAAGTAGTTGTGATTATTGCTATGATACCTTTTATTATGAATTCTTTTGGCATAATTAGTAGTGTTAGAGGGTTGATGGAAAGAAGAGAAATGGCAAGACCTACGAAAATGACTGATGATTGGAAAATACAAGCAACTGGAGATTCGAAAGCCCCTATCACGCTTGTTGGATTAGTAATTCAGAAAGAACCTCTACATGAGAAAGATGTTGTTAAAAGTTTCAGTATTCTCACCTTCATAAGTGGAATATTCGCTTTGATAACAGCAGTTTTGATATGGTTGGTGATATAATGAAATATTATAAAATAGCAAATAGAATATCAAAAATCATTGGACTTGAAGCATTTGTGTTTGCTTCATTTATAGGCATCTGTTTTCTAATTAATGCATTAATTGTTTATATTCCTGAAGTTCCTACCAAACCAGGTATAAATTTCTTACTTGCTGCCGTTAAAGTAGGGTTGGGGTTGTTGTTTGTGGGAATCTGGTTAATTATTTGGTATATTATTACTAAGAGACTAATGAAAACAGAAAAGAAAACAAAAAGCGAAAAAAGCAGTGCTTCATGAATCGAACTATGCTTGAGCTTCTAAAAGGAATAATCTTTTCTTTAGAATATAGAATTTCTTAGCAAACTCAATGCTCGAAATTTCATAATCTTCAAATTGTTGTTCTATCGCAAAGATTTCACTTTCTACATTTAATATTTCGTCTTCAATGTGCTTTTGTTTCTCTTGTTGTAATGTTTTGTTGCTTACTTGGCTTGGTTTCTTTGCTGATATTTCATTTAATTCCCTCTTTTTTTCTTCGAGAATAATTGTCAATTGTTCCTTTTGTTTTGTCAAGGGTGTAAGTTGATTCTGAGGATCTATTGCTTCTGCTTCAGCTTTAATCATTCTTGCAGGAACTTTAGAAAACAACCTGATTGTTTCCACAATCACTTGAAAAATATGATAACTTGATCTCCATCTAGCAAGCATTCTCATTTCTAGAAAATTGTCATGAGTTAAATTTGGATGTGTTATAGGAGTTATAATTTTCACTTGTGGTGGAGTTTCTGGAAAAGAATCTGTAAGATAGATTTCAACTTCTACTAATAATTCACCTTCATCTGAAATAGCGGGAACAAAACCCCTCCATTTAGTCAAATCCCCTGCGATTGGTTCAAATGCATAAGCTCTTTCCATCACAAGACTATATTCTTTTGCTAAGACGCTATCTGGAACTGTCATAATATCCTAACACCTTTCTTGTAAGTATTTCACAGCGTTATATTTATAGATTCTCTTTTCTATTAAAACAAAATTCAACATCTCTAGATTTTTATATTAACATTTTTCCATGGATTTAATGACTAGAGTTGCAGTGATAAATCAAGAGAAATGCAGACCTGATAAATGTGGAAAATTATGTTATAAGGTATGTCCCACTGTCAGAGCTGGTAGAGAAACAATATCATTTGATCCTCCTAGTAATAAAGCTGTTATCCATGAACCTCTCTGCGAAGGCGTTGGAATTTGTGTTAAGAAATGCCCTTTTCATTGTATAACTGTAGTCAACTTACCTGAAGAGTTAGATAAAGAAGTAACTCATAGGTATAGCATTAATGGTTTTAAACTTCATAGATTACCAATGCCAAAATTAGGACAGGTTACAGGATTAGTTGGACAAAATGGTTCTGGAAAAACAACCACCTTGAATATCTTACAAGGGAATTTCTCACCTAATTTGGGGAAGTATGAACAACCCCCAGAATGGGAAGAAATATTAGAGCATTTCAGAGGAAAGGAAATTCAAAACTACTTTGAGAAATTAGCAAACAAAGAATTAAGGATCATACTAAAACCGCAAAATGTTGATAAACTACCAAAAGTTATCAAAGGGAACGTTTCAGATCTTATCAATAAAGTGGATGAAAAAAATCTAAAGAATGAGGTAAAGGAAATTTTTTCCTTGGAAAAGGTATGGGATAGAGATATTTCGAAACTAAGTGGGGGAGAGTTGCAAAGGCTAGCAATTGCAGCAACCATTGTTCGTGATGCAGATGTATATTTGTTTGATGAACCTACATCTTACTTAGATGTGCAAGAGAGGGTGAAAATTTCACAATATCTTAACGATATGAAATCACCGAATCACACATTAATTGTAGTTGAACATGATCTTGCAATGCTTGATTATCTGAGTAATCAGATATTCATCTACTATGGAGTAGCAGGTGTTTATGGTATCGTTAGCCATCCACATGCTGTAAGAGAAGGAATCAATGTTTTTCTTGATGGTTATATTCCTTCAGAAAATATGCGATTTAGACCACAGCCAATTATTTTCAAAAAAACTAGCATGGAAGATAAAGCAATATCCCATAGACTAGCTCTGCGATATGGTGAAATGACAAAAAAGTTCAATGGTTTTGAATTGTCTACTAAGGGAGGAGAGCTCTATAAAGGAGAAGTAATAGGCATTATTGGACCAAATGGAATTGGAAAAACAACTTTTGTAAAGATGCTTGCTGGTGTTCTTGAACCTACAACAATTTCGGAACCTGTAGAACTTTTGGTAGAGATAGCTACAAAGAAGGAAAAAGACTCTGAAGAACGAGAAAAAGGAGAGACACTTGAATCTTTCAGAGTTAGTCACAAACCCCAATATCTATACACTGAATCAGAGCAAACAGTAGAGGAATATCTTAGAGAAATAAATCCCGTAATGCTATCCAGTGGTTGGCATAAAACAGAGATAGTTGAACCACTTAAGTTTTCCAAGCTACTTGATTCACAATTAGGAGATCTTTCAGGGGGGGAACTTCAGAAAGTATCCATAGCTGCATGCTTGGGCAGAAGGGCTCATCTTTATCTTCTGGATGAACCTTCAGCATACATATCAGCTGAAGATAGAGTGAATGTTGCGAAAGTAATTAAGAGAGTAGTTTCCCACTATGAAATGCCTGCTTTAGTTGTAGAGCATGATGTTATGATGCTCAATTTCACTTCAGACAGACTAATTATTTTTGATGGACAACCAAGTGTTAAGGGTCGTAGTAGTTCAATAGGATCAATGCAACATGGAATGAATACTTTTCTTAGAAAAATGGATATAACTTTCAGACAAGATCCACGAACACTCAGACCCAGAGTTAACAAAAAAGACTCTCAATTGGATAAAAAACAAAAAGCAGAAGGAAAATATTTCGTTCCTGCTTAAAATGCTCTAGTTTGGTTTTGATCTAGGAATTTTTCAATAAAGATAATATTAAAAGTAAAAAATAAAAGAAGTGAAAAATTGAGATTATCATGTTTAGTCTTTCAGATGATTAAACCATTCGGGAAGTCTTAATTCTTCAACTTTTGCTGTGTCTCCGGGTAAATATGGTTTAATATCAACTACGGGGGTTCCATCAATTGCATCAATTCTATCAATGTAAAGTCGGTTATTTTCTACTTTAATTAGTCTAACTTTTGTCAAACCTATAGGATTTGGCCTAGCGGGACTCCTACATGAAAATACTCCTGTTTCTGTTTCGTTTTCTAATTTTGGAGGATATGCTAATAACTGTGATCTATCTTGAGGATTATCTCTCATAGAAATCCACCATAAAACAAAGATGTGACTAAAATTCTCAATATGTCTTAAACCAGAAAGATAAGATTGATGAATCTCTATATAACAAGCTTCTTGTTCAATTTTTACAGTTCCAATTTGATTTATACCAAAAGATGCCATAGTAACCAAAAATTAGTCCGTACAATGGCTTTTGAAGTTTTCTTTCTGACTTATAATCATTTTACTATAGCATTCTTTTTGAAAAAATTGTCAAGTGTCCTTGTCTCTTCAGGTTTTTCCAAAACATCTTCATAGAATTTCTTCTCAATATTCATATTAGCTTTCTTCATAACATACTTTGGAATGAAACGATGGAACAATCGTTTATTCAATCTCTGCTCCAAAAACTGTGTTTCATAGTATTGTTCCCATAGAAAATCACCATCCTCAAGTAAAAACTCTACAGGTAATCGTTCAGTTAGAATTTTATCTGCAAATTCACGTATTTGATGAATTAGGATTTTTTCATCTTGCTCTTTGAATTCAGGTATGATTAAGATATCTGTTCTTTCTGTAGCAAGATAATTATCATTTGGAGTAATAACTAGGATGATGAAATTACCAAATCTCTTTGCTAGAGATTTAGCTATTAAATGCCCTGTTTTATGATCAGGGTGACATTTTCCTACAAGAAGCATTTCAGGTAATGGTTTTAATCTGATATAAGCTGACAGTTGATGGATTTCACGTAGAACTGCGTTTGCTCTTCTTTTTATCAACTTGCCTAATATGGTGCATCCAGTTGTTATCTCATGTGGACTTGATTGATATAACTCATTAGCTTTGAGGACAAAATCTTCTGTGGTTTTTATGTGTAAGCATGCTGCTTGGAAATATTCTCTTGCTGAGCGATCACATATAAATGACGTTTTTTTCACTTCCCTTTAGTTTTCGTAAAATTATCTAATGTTAGCTGAGTTTTTTCTCCTATTGTAAGAAATGGAAGAGCTCTCTTGAGAACAACTCCAATTGACTTCAATTGTTGAGTTTTTGTGATTTTAACTCCTTGATTCTGTAATTTGATAATTCTATTTGCTGAAAGTTGTCCAATTCCTGGAACCCTCATTAAATCCATATATTTACAATCATTGATATCTATTGGAAAAAAATCGTGATTTCTTCTTGCTAGAGTAATTTTTGGATCTTCCTTCAGTGGAATGAATCCTTCGTCATTAACTATTGTCATGAGTTCTTTTGAAGTAAATTTATAGATTCTTCGTAACCAATCTATCTGGTAAAGTCTATGTTCTCTTTGAAAGAATGAACGAGGAAGAGATTTCTGCCTACTATCTATTGGAAGACAAGTAGAATAGTATTGTCTTTTGAAGTTCCAGTTTGTTGTATAAAAATCAAAGATACTCTCAAGTATCTCTTTGTCAGTTTCAGATGCAGCTCCTATTACATATTGAGTAGTATATCCTGCAGGAATATGCCCTCGAGATTGGAGATCAGGAAGCCATTTTGTTACTCTGAGTATATCATTCTGATAATCTTTGGTTGAACATGTTTCTGCAAATCGGATTTTATTTGGAAGTTCAACATTTATACTCACTCTGTCAGCTAGCTCTGCTATGCGTTTGAGATTATCTAAGTTTATTCCAGGTAAAACTTTAGCATGTATATAGCCATCAAATCCATATTTTAGCCGGAGGAGTTCTAGTGTTTCATGCATAATCTCTGCTTGACATTCAGCACTTTTTCCTACTCCAGAACTAATAAACAGTCCTTCAATATAATTTCTTAAATAAAATCCAATAGTTAATTGTGCTAATTCCTCTGGTTCGAAAGAAGTAGAAACTCTCTTCTTTCCCTTTATGTTTGAAGTTGAATTTACACAGTAAGCACAATCGTGTATACATTGATTTGTAATCAAAATCTTGAGTAGACTAATGCATCTACCATCTGGAAGAAACGAATGACAAACTCCGCTTGCAGCTGCACGACCTAATAAACCAGGAGTATGAGCCCTTGGAGAAGCCGTTGATGCGCACAAGTCGTATTTAGCTGCTTCTCCTAATATGCGAAGTTTTTCTAGTATACTAGGCACTTAAACTCACTAATAATAGTGTTCTTGATATAAAAACCAATCAAAAAACTCTCAGAAGAATTTTCAATATGTCTTCTTCCTTGAAAAACAACAAAATAGGAAATTTTAAAACTAATACTTTGTTTGAGAGATTAACCAACGAGATGTCGAAAGGAATCGTTAGGTGATTAAGATGACAAAAAGTATGTATAGATATATTGGAGAGTTTTGGAGGAATCGCAATTCTCCTGAGTTTAAAGCTTTGATGAGAGAGAGAATCATTCAGTGGAGAAGAGAGGGAGCTATTGAACGAGTTGAGAGACCCACACGACTTGATAGAGCTCGAGCCCTTGGATACAGAGCTAAACAAGGTTATGTAGTTGTTCGTGCACGTGTCCGAAGAGGCGGAAGGAGAAAACAAAGACCAGTAAGAGGAAGAAAATCTAGAAATCTTGGTGTGAGAAAAATAACTCCTAAGAAGAGCATTAAGTTGATTGCAGAGGAAAGAGCTGCTCGTAAGTATAGTAACTTGGAAGTTTTGAATTCTTATTGGGTAGGTCAAGATGGAAGAAGTAAATTTTTCGAAATTATACTAATAGATCCACAGCATCCAGTTATCGCAAATGATCCTAGAACAAGCTGGGTTTCCATTAAAGAGTATAGAGGGGACGAAGTTTTCTATATGAAAAATCCTATTCATAGAGGTAGAGTACATAGAGGTTTAACAAGTTCAGGTAGAAAAGGAAGAGGTCTCCATAACAGAGGGTTTGGAGCAGAGAAAAACAGACCTTCACTAAGAAGACACAAACGTAGAGGAAACTAGTTTTTCTTCTTTTTTCTATTCTAAAGAGGTTGCAGTATGGATATTACAATTACCAAGCTTGTGATTACTTTTTCTGTACATGCTACTGAAGATTTGGAAAAAAACATGGAATCATTAAGTAATATTATTCCAGATGGAATCTTAGAACAAATGGAAGTTAACATTGATGAGCTTGAAGGAGGGTATCAGAATCCAATTGATTTTGTTAGTATCTCTTTCACAAAAACTAACACGATTGAAAAAATCCTTAGAAATTTCTCATCCATCATTCCCAATGAAGAAAAATCAAAGCTAGGGATTGAATTTGATGAAAGATTTGACCAGAAGAATAACATGTTCTATATTAGGTTAGATAAAGAAGAGCTTTTTCATGGTAAGGTTTCAATAACATCGTCAGCAAATATTGTAAAATTAGCAATGAAGATGAGAGCTTTTACTAAAGATGTCAATTTCCGGGAATTCCTAATTGAAAAAAATTTACTAAATTAGAACCACAACGCTTCCACTATCTTATGACAGAAAGTTTTTAAGTTGGGAAAGGGAAAAAAGATTAGTTACAGAGGAATAAGGATGGATCGCGAAATTCGCTAATAAAGAGACTCTTTTAAAATACCATCATAGCGTGCCTCATCAATTCAGTAACAAAGATTTTGGAGTAGATTATTTTGGAAAATAAGAATCAGATATTTGAATCTGTTAAGGCATTACCTGTTTTTACAGAAGAAGAAGAAAAAATATTAGAGTTCTGGGAAAAGAAGAAGATCTTTGATAAAGCTCGAAAATTACGACACGAAGGACCTCTTTTCAGATGGCTGGAAGGTCCCCCTACTGCAAATGGTCTTCCTCATATTGGTCACGCTTTGACAAGAGCTATCAAAGATGTATTTTTGCGACACAAATCAATGCATGGATATAACATTGTTCCTTGGATAGCGGGATGGGATTGTCATGGACTTCCTGTTGAACTTGAAGTCGAAAAAGAGCTAGGATTCACTGATAAATCTCAGATTGAAGAATTTGGTTTAAGTAAATTCAATGAAGCTTGCAGAAAATCTGTATTCAAATATGTCAAAGAATGGCATGATATGTCCAAGAGAATAGGTTTCTGGCTTGATCTTGACAATCCATATGTAACTATGGAAGAGAATTACGTAGAAAGCGTATGGTGGTCTTTGAAAGAGATATACAATAAAGGATTAATGTATAAGGGACATAAGGTTGTTCCATATTGTCCAAGATGCGGAACACCATTATCACAAGCAGAAGTTGGACAAGGAATGATGGAAACAACAGATCCTTCAGTGCATGTGAAATTTAAGTCATTGGAATTCGAAGATACATATTATTTAGCCTGGACAACTACACCATGGACTTTGATATCAAATGTTTGTTTAACTTTACATCCAGATGTAGAGTATGTTCAAGTTGAATTTAATGGAGAGAAACTCATCTTAGCTGAAGCTATAGCTGAAGAATTATTAGTTGACTATACCGTACTTCAGAGATTTAAAGGAAAAGATCTTGAATACAATAAGTACGAACAACTTTTCCCCTTTATTGTCCCTGAGGAGGAGGCTTTTTACGTAACTCTAGCAAACTATGTTACCACAGAAGAAGGAACAGGTGTAGTTCATTCAGCTCCTGCTTTTGGAGAAGATGATGCAGAAATAGGAAAGAAATACGGACTTCCTGTTATGAACCCAGTTCTAGAAGATGGAACTTTCTCTGAAGATATAACAGATTTTTCAGGCTTGTTCGTTAAGAAAGCAGATCCTAAAATTATGAAGAATCTAGAAGAAAGAGGACTATTATTCAAGAAAGGTACATACAAGCATACTTACCCCTTCTGCTATCGGTGTGATGGTCCTTTACTTTACTATTCAACTGAATCCTGGTTTATTGAAATGTCCAAAATGAGAAAGCAATTGGTAGCGAATAATAACAAGATACGCTGGCAACCTGTCCATCTTAAGGAAGGAAGATTTGGTAACTTCATAAAAGAAGCAAGAGATTGGGCTCTCTCAAGAAACAGATTCTGGGGAACCCCCCTACCTATCTGGATTTGTAGTAATGATCATAGAACAGTGATAGGAAGTTTAGAAGAACTCAAAACTTTGTACGGAAAACCACTGCATGATGACTTCAGCTTACATAGACCATGGGTAGATGAAATAACTTTCAAGTGCCCAGAATGTGATGATATATGTGAGCGAGTACCGTATGTAGTTGATCCTTGGTATGATTCTGGAAGTGCTCCTTTTGCTCAATATCATTATCCATTTGAGAATAAGGAGTTGTATAATGAGCATTTTCCCTATGATTTCATCACAGAAGCTATTGACCAAACACGTGGTTGGTTCTATACTTTGCTTGCTATAAGTACTATCTTATTCGATAAACCAGCTTTCATGAGCTGTTTAACGATGGGACATACACTAGACGAGAAAGGTAAAAAAATGAGTAAAAGTAAGGGGAATGTTATTTTTACTGAAGATGTAATCTCAAAGTATGGAGCTGATGCGGTAAGATGGTTCTTATTTTCATATCCCACATGGAATAGTATACGAGTAGATGAGAAACAGATATATGAAACAATGAAGAAATTCATACTTACTCTTTGGAATAGTTATAGTTTCTTTGTATCTAACTCAAATGTGGATCAGTTTGATAAAGAAGCATTCTTTGTACCTCTAAAAGAGAGACCAGAGCTTGATAAATGGCTGATAAGTGAAGTCAATTATCTAATAGAAGCAGTAAATAAGGCACTTGAAAATATGACAGTGCATATAGCTGTTGAAGCTTTTGAGAAGTTTGTAATAGATAAATTCAGCAATTGGTACCTTCGTCAATCTCGTCGTCGATTTTGGAAAGATGAACTAGATTTAGATAAAAAATCTGCTTACATAACAACCTATGAGGTTTTAGCAACAATGTCTAAAATACTTGCACCATTTATACCATTCATATCTGAGCAATTATTCCAAAATCTTGTAAAAAGATTGAATCCAGATGAACCTGAAAGCATTCATTTGTGTATGTATCCTACCTTTAACAAAAAACAAACTGATTCAGAATTATCCAAAGACATGAATGCTGTGCTTTCACTTGTAACTACTGGAAGAAGTATCAGATCATCCGCGAATATAAAACTTAGACAACCGTTGTCAGAGTTAGTTATAATAGCTCCAATTGGTAAAGAGAAATTGATAGAGAAATATAACAACGTGCTCAAAGAAGAACTTAATGTCAAAAAAGTTACTTTGCAAGAAACTTCAGATGAACTTGTCAATTATCAAATAACTCCAAATTTCAAAGTCTTAGCACCAAAAGTAAAATCAGAAATTAATAACATTGGAAAACATTTGAGCCAATTGGATCCACAGATAGCAAGTGATTATGTTAAGCTGTTATCTGAAGGCAAAGATTTCACTTTGAAAATTGATGATAAGAAATATACGATGACATCAGAAGATGTTAAATATAAAATAGAAGTTCTTGAAGGATTTACTGGAGAAGAATCAGAAGGATATCTCCTTCTATTTAATACAACAATAACTGAAGAACTAAAACGGGAAGGTTATGTGAGAGATGTTATTCGACGTATTCAAACAATGAGAAAAGAGTTGGATCTCGAATACACACAAAACATACAATTAACAATCAAAGCTGATGAATTCGGATCTGATGCAATTGAAGAGTTCAGAGATTTCATAATGAGTGAAACACTAAGTAGTGAGCTTAGAGAAAAACAACCGACTGAAGGTCATGTTAAAGAATGGGAATTTGATGGATATAAAGTTTCAATAGGCATTGTGCCTATATAGCTTTTTCTCTGAGACGGATACTCACAACTCCTAAAAGGTAACAGATAAAAACTGAAAACATTCAATACTAAATGGCGATGATTTAACCGTCCCAGACTGACATTGTGATGTTCTCACGACTAAATGAGCCAAAATTTTTACGAAAAACTCAGAAGATCATTGAATTTTATTTTCTATTTTGTACACTTTGATGTAAAATCTTAATTACTAACTGGTTCAATCAATATTGTGAGCATTAGAGAAACTGAACACATTGAAGTCCTATATCATCAACCTGGACATCTTAAAGGTGTTACTAGAATAGAAGAGATAGAAGACTACATTTTTACGGGTGGGGAAGATGGGAGAATTTGTATTTGGGATTCGAATCTCAATGATGAAATAGGATGTTTATACGCTCACAAATTCTCAATTAATGACATTCAGAAACTAAATGATGAAGAAATCCTAGTCACTGCTTCGAATGACTTAGAATTAAAACTCTGGTCTCTAAAGGATTTCTCGTTGATTCTCTCTAAAAAGGCTCATTCTTCAGCAATCATAGGAGGAAAACCTTGGAGGAATTACGTAATTAGCGCAAGTAGAGATCATATGATTAAGAAATGGAAATTCAAGGATGGTAAATTAATAGAAGAGAATCGAACAAAATTCCCAGGTATGGAGAAATTCTTTCTTTGTGGAGATTTGATTGTAATTACCGATCAAAATGGATTAATGTCCATTCTTAACGCTGAAGATTTTTCTAAGTTCAGATATAATGCAATAGATAAGAAGAAACTGATTAGAGCTATTAAGAAGGCTGGAAAATACATAAAGGATTTTGAGAACCAAGATTCCCACACTATCCTCTTTAATATGGTTAGAAGATATGGGATTCCTTCAACAGTTTGTACCACAACTGAAGATCTCTTCATCTTAGGTCATCAATTTGGTTTAGTATCTTTCTGGAAAAGGGATAATGGTAAATTATTCGAAACTCTTTTCCTTCATAGCAAACACATTACAGGCATTGGATTTCTGGGAAGCAAATTAATCACAATTTCCTTAGATTCTACTGTTGTAATTTCCGACATAGATACTGCTACACCTATTAAATCAGTAAAACTCCCATCACGTCCTTTGTCTTTAAAGAAATCAACAAATGGATTAATAATTATTGGCTTGGAATCAGGGGAGATTGCAGTTCTTAACCATCAATTAGAGATTACCAGAACACTACCTAAAATAGTTCCAATCTCAAGCTCTTGCATAACACCAGATTTCCTTGCTTTAGCTTTCAGTAATGGTGAGATTCAATTATTGAATAATACTAATCTGAAGAGTGTCATCAAGAAGAAGATTCATAACAAAACACCCCTTTCAATTAGCTATTATAAGAATCGTTTGATAACTGTAGGTGAGGATAAACAAATCTATTTTCTAGATAAAGAATTATATGTAACAAAAACAATTCAACTAACGGTGAATCCTACTCAACCAAAACAAGCAAAACACTATATAGCCATAAATTCAAACCATGTTTTGGATTTGAACAAAGATGAAATAATAAAGGGGGAAATATCCAGAGAAACGGAGAGGGAATTAGAAGATGAATTCTTTCCTAAATATAAATATCAAAACGGTGATCTTTCAATTTTAATCTATAAACAGAGTTTGGAAGAAACAGAAAATAATAAAATATCGGAATTTTATGAAGAAGAAGTTTTAGAGTCTTTTGGAAAACTAGTTAAATCAAGTGGAAATAGAAAATACATCAAAACAACGGATTTAACAGTATTACGTTTGAAAAACTGAGAGATTTTTATAAAAATCAAAAAAATCTAGTCTTGATTTTAACTATGGTTTCTCCTTAAGATATTTGTCAAATTTCACATCAGGTGTTTCCAACCAACCTGAACGCAAAATTGGATCAGTATAATCTTCTACAAAAACTACTCTTTTTATTCCTACATTTATGATAGCCATTGTACAACTACTGCATGGTCTTGTTGTTGTATAAAGGGTGGTTCCTTCAGGGCTAAAACTAGCTGTAGCTGCCTGTAAAATTGCATTTAATTCCGCATGCACTGCAGGGCACAACTCATTTTTTTCACCAGATTCCTCATAGAGTTTTGTACAGTTTGCTTTTGTACAATGTTTTATGCTTCTTGGAACTCCATTATAGCCTGTTGAAACAATCTGTCTCTTATCATTAACTAAAACCGCTCCAACTTGCCTTCTTATACAAGTTGATCTTGTTTTTACAATCTCTGCAATTTGAATGAAATAGCTATCCCAAGAAGGTCTTTTTGTATCAATAATATTTTGAGAATCTTCTTTTTTTATCATTCTAAAAGAAAAAACAGTTATTATTTAATCAACATTATGGTTAGGACTAACTAATGCAGATGCATATTTTTTGGCCTTATTGATTAAACCTGTTACGAATAAGGGAAGGATCAAGATTTCTGTTCCATCAACTTCTGTAATCATTGCTATAGATATCATCAGATAAGACAGAGACTTGCTGCTACAACGAACTAGACCTATGCTTTTCTCATCATTATAATCTTCAAAGAATAATCCTGCGTCAGTTGTACCTTCTAGACCATACAATCTTTGATACATTGACCAGATATTTCTTTTCAAATCCACAATTTCGGTTTTTGTGTCGTCGGGAAGAATCTTAAAGACCACATATCTATCTCTTTCAATTGTAACCATTATCCAGAAACCTCCTTAACTCCTTCAAAGACGTAATTTTCGTGTAGCTTGATTGTATTATCTACTAAAGAGGATAATTGATAGTCAAACACGGCAAATTTAGATTTATTAAAAGGCACCCCCAATAATTCACCAATATATCTAAGTTGTTTACCTGTTCTCATTTGTAAGGGAGTCTGAGGACACATAGTAAAGATGAATGGTGCGTTGTAAGATAATATTAATTTCATAATTTTCTTTCCAGTTCTAACTATTCTACTAAAGTCCTTATTAGTATCAGAAAAAAGTAGGGGGGATAGAATAATTTCAAAACATTTACCATTTTGTTTTACCAGAGAGCATAGAGCATTATCTATGATAGAAGGTTTACCTCGTAAATCTATACTTATGTAATCTAGCCTTCTATCATGAGCAACCCATTTCAATAAATCTTTATTATCACTATTAACTGAAATAATCTCATACTGCTTTCTATTCTTAGTAATAGCATGCATCAATTTATCTTTTGTTGATTCAGATAACGTTTTTCTAGTAGCTATAATTATAGATTTACTTTCTTCTGTTATCAGAAATTTGTTGAATCCCTCTTTGATTTTCTCATTGCTAATTTGTTTATTTTTCAGTTGCTCATAGACAAAACTTGGAGAAAAAACATTGTACGGATGACCTTCAATATTTTTTATCAGGGTATTTCTTTCACTAATTGTTACATTTTCGAAACACAAAAGTAGCACTGACAACTGATTAGCTATTTCACAGAAGTTTTCTATTGAACTTGTTTGATCTAAGGAGATAAAATTCTCACTAGAAGAAGAAATACTAAAAGAAAAATCTTTGTCCTTCTGCATGTTTTCTCCTCTTTAAACAACAAAATTGTTTATTCCACTCTTCAAAAACTTTCTCTCTTTGTAGTCTTTCACATTAGAATCATATTTAACAAAAAACATTAAATATGTTGTTTCCGACCTTGCATAAAATCCAAAAGCCAAAAATTAATAAACTGCTTGACAAACACTCCTTCGTCACTGTGTAAACGTGGAAAAGAAGTAAAATTACCTCGGAGAAGAAAAACAATGAGCTTATATGAGACAATTTGGAAAGATGAAAGGAATCGAACAATTCTAATCACATCAATATTATCGATAACGTGTTTGATTTTTGCAATTTTATTTGCAAGTATAGATCAAACAAGTGCTCCAGAATGGATTAAAGGATTTTATCCTGACTTAAATAGTGTAGATTTACCTTATAAAGCAGGATTGACAATTATTGAGTTTCTTCTAATGTCTGGTTTTTATTTCTTCTTCCTTATAGCGATAGCAACTTATAGCGAACTCAGAGCCAAACTTCCTTCTTGGGGAATAATAGTAATCAGTGCAGTTATTTCCTTGTTAATAACATGGTTCATAACCTCGATACATCCCGCAGGTCCAGCTTTACCTACAAATTTTACTACAGGAATGCAATGGACTGTATTTGGTGTGTTGTTAGCTGTAATCATTCTTTCAGTAGTGTATATCTTCTTTACTGAAGCACCAGATGAAGAAAAAAGCAATTAAGTAAAACTTAGTTTTCAAAAAAATAACTATGAAGAAGCAACCTCAGTTATCAATTCTTCAAGAGATTTGCTTCCATCTTTTGCAACTTTCATATTGATTTGATAGGATACTTCTGAGATTATATTTCCTCTAACTGATTTCTTAACTCGTCTTCCCTTTCTTGGAACGCGATACCCAGTTCCACCTTTGAGGAGGTACTTTCTTCTACCTGAACCTTCGATGCTTGCTCTGTGGGGAAAACCATCCGTATCACTTCCACCTGTAATGATTAGCTCATAATTTGGTAATCCTATAAGATTTCCATCAACCTTTGCTCCGATTTGTAAACCAATCAAAGAATTTGCTTGAGCTTCTCTAACTATTTTTGTGTGACACTTTCCGTTTTTGTCTCCAATATTAAGTTTAAATTCTAGTTGTCTTGAATCTTTTGACATTTTGATATTCCTCAATGACTTGCTTTATACTACAAGTTATAGTATTGAATAATAATTAGCCAAATATTATGCTTTTAACGGTTTTTATCTTTAACAAATTATTTTCAAGAGAAACTAGCACAAAAATACCAAAAAAAATCACTTTTGTGTTATAATTTAACCCGGATTTTGCATTTCGAATATTCAGCCAAGTTTAAATATGTGATAGTTAAAATATAGTCCAGACTGATTCGGTGTATGTATGACTCCTGAGCCAATTAATGTTACTAGTAGTTTAGAACCATCGCTTCCTCGATGCCCCGATTGCAATTCTACAAAACTGACTTTTGATTCCTCTAGAGGAGAAATAAGTTGTGGAAGTTGCGGGTTAGTTGTAGAGGATTCTTATATTGATCAAACTGCTGAATGGAGAGCATATTCAAAGGAACAACATATCAAAAGAGCAAGGACAGGAACACCAAAAAACCTTCTTAGTTACGATCATTATGGTACTCTTATTGATTATTCAAACAAAGATATCTATGGCAACTCTCTCTCACCAGAGAAAGCCAGTCAAATGTTTCGATTGAGAACACTACAAAGAAGAGCAGTGCTTCAGTATGGAACAGAAAGAAATCTATTAAGAGCTTTGAATGAGATTAAGCGAATTAGTAGCCAATTAAATTTAACAGTGAAGGTTAGAGAAACAGCAGCAATGATTTATCGTAAGATTTTGAAAACTGGACTAGTTAGAGGAAGATCAACTGAAGCATTGGTTTCTGCAGCACTTTATTTATCATGTAGGCTACATAAACATCCAGCAAGTCTTGACGATGTTGCAGATAAAACTCGTTTAACCAAAAAGAAATTAGCAAAAAATTTCAGGTTGCTCTTAAAACACTTGGATTTGAAAATGCCATTAGCAAGTCCAGAAAGCAGTATTGCTAAATTTGCTTCAGCATTGAATTTTTCACCAAAAGTTCTTTCAGATGCTCAGAATATTTTAGCTCAAGCAAAAGCAGCAAAAATAACAGTTGGAAAAAATCCTAACTCACTTGCTGCAGCAGCTTTGTATATTTCAGCCTTACAAAACAAAATTAAATGCCCACAAAATGAGATAGCTAAAACTTGTCAAATCACTGAAGTCACTCTACGAAATCGATACAAAGAATTCATACGAGTTCTAAAACTAAAAGTAAATATTTTGTAGTTAATGATTGAGAACTTTTATTATAGTCACATCTTTTACTTCAGCAATAGATTGTAAGATATCATTTATATCTTCAATTTCCTTAGTCAAATCCTTTTCTTGTAGAAAGCCTTCCCAAAAACACCTATTCTCAACTAAGCATAGACCTGTACTGTATATAACCTTAGCAGCGAATTCAGAAATTTTTGTCATAATTTTTGCAACTATTTCAGGAGTTAAAGGATATATTTGAATACTAAGTTTGTAAACATCGGAAATTACAGGAAAGAAGTATACAGCTCGAGCATTCATCGAATATATACTTAGTATGCTGTTTGATTTAGTTATTTCAGAGAGAGCAGCAATGACAGTATCAGAAATTTTAACATCATCTGCATTTTTGTATATTGAAGAATGGGTCAGTTCTTCCATAATATATTCACCTAATTAGGTTTTACAATTGAGTAATATTGCTATTAATCACTTACATTTGAATATATTGTTTTAACATTTAACTCTTTCCTCAATTGAAATCAATAGGAAAATCGAAAGGGTCTAATAATGAGAAGTACAACCAATAATAGAATGGAATTATTTTTTGTAACACATAATGAGGTAAAATACAAAGAGGCAAAACAAATTGGCCTAGAGTATAATCTAAAGATAGATTGGATCAATCTGGAATATGAAGAAAACCAGGAGGATGATATTGAAAAGATTGCACTATTTAGTTGCAACAACTTAATCAAAACAAATCCTGAAATAAAGGCAAAAAATTTCTTTCTTGAGGATGCAGGATTATTTATAGAAGCGTTTAATGGATTTCCAGGCCCCTATTCTTCTTATGTTTTCCAAAAAATTGGTAATAAAGGAATATTAACCTTGATGAAGAATAGAGAAAATAGAAAAGCAAGATTCAAATCTGTTGCTGCATTATATTATGAAGGAGAGATTTCACTCCATTATGGAGTTACTGAAGGAGAGATAATATATAAAGAGAAGGGGGAGGAAGGATTTGGATTTGATCCTATTTTCCAGCCCATTTCAAGCCATCTAACCTTTGCGGAGATGTCTCTCAAAACCAAGAATTTATATTCCCATCGTCAAAAGTCACTTCGAGAGTTATTCATCTCAAAAACCACCTTCTCTAAAAAATCAAACACGGTGAAATAGATGGCAAGGATGCACGCAAGGAAAAGAGGACAAGCTAGTTCAACAAGACCCTATAGAAACCAAGCACCCGAATGGTTATCCCATGATAAGAAGTTCATTAGTAAGAAGGTAGAAGAATTACGAAGGCAAGGGCAATCAACTGCCATGATAGGAGTAATTCTTCGAGACCAATACGGAGTACCTAATGTAAAAGAAGCTTTAGGAACTAAAATGGCTACACTAGTTGATGAGCTCAATTTGAGTCCAAAGTATCCTGAAGACTTAGTAAATCTTGTAAAACAAGCTAGCAATGTTAGAAGACATCTTGAAGATAATAGGAAGGATTTACACAGCAAAAGAGGATTACAACTCATTGAGTCAAAAATACGAAGATTGGTCAAATATTATAAGAAGAAAGGTATTTTTGCACCTGACTGGAAGTATGACCCACAAAAAGCAGGCTTATTACTCTAAGATGCGATATTTTTTTATCCTTCATACCCTATTTTATTTGAAATTGTGAAAACTAATGCCGCCTATAGATATCCCTTTTGAGAAATATCAATCATTAAAAGATAAAGCGAAAGAAATTGCAGATATTTTACAAAATCTAAATAGAAATGTCGCTGTTATAGCAAGGGTAACTCCAGATGATTTATGTGCAACAGGTATTTTGCTAAAGTGTCTGCGCAATTTGGATATTGGAGCTCATTCTTTATTTGTCGATGAGACAACTAATCTAGAAAGAAAGATTAAAAATTTTGATTATTCAGCTTATATCTTCATAGGCTACAAGATTGAAGATATTCCAGAATTAGTTATAAAAGAAGAAAAAAACATCATTATTATTGTAAATCAAGAACTTACTTTTTCAAAAGAAATGGAAAGAAGAAAAGAAGATGTAAGTTATTTAAATTTAGAAGAATTAGAAATTCCATTGGGATCGGTTTCAAATGCAGGACTTGTTTATTTTATTTCAGCAAACATAGATGATAATTATCCAAAATATGCAGGATTAGCAATTATTGGTGGATTATCTAAGAAGCAAGTCAACCCAAAAAATCAGGAATTAATAGGTTTGAATAAGATAATCCTAGAAGAAGGAAGGGAGAAACAATACCTGGACATATCTAAAGGAACTAGAATCGCGGGTAGAGAGAGTCAACCGATCCATTTAGCGCTTAAGTATTCAATAAATCCTTATTTCCCAGGACTCACTGGTAATGAAAGTGCATGTACATCCTTTGTTTCACGATTAGGAATACCAATGAGAGATCAAGAGGATAATTGGAGAGCAATTGCATCTCTCTCCTCAAAGGAAACAAAGAAACTCAACGATGGTTTGATATCTTTGCTCATGGAAAATGACAATCATCCTCTTTCCGATATTCATAAACTCATTGGACCAATCTATACACTAACTCAAGAAACAAAGAAGAATCAAACAAGAAATGCAGAAGAATTCTTATGGCTCTTGGAAGGTGCATGTAATCTCAAATTATATGGTTTGGCTATGGGAGTTGTATTAGGGGACCGAACTAAATTATTTGATAAATTAATTAGGAAACTAAGCGATTATCATGGCAAAGCTACTCAAGCAATTGAAATAATTGCGAAAGAACCAGAAAAAATCGAAGAAAGAAAGAATTATCGGTTTCTTGATGGAAGCACTGTTTTCGAAAATAATACAGCAAGGCAGGTTATTGATGCCTTGGTTGAAAGCGGAATAATGCCAATAGATAAACCAATAATTGTTCACTTGAAAGCGGGAAAGAAGATTCATCTACATGTTAGAGAATCACCAATTAACATCCAAAAAGGTCATCTTATTTATCATGCATTTGAGAAGTTAAAACAAGAAGATATTTTATTAGATCACAAAGGAGAAGTAGAAGCATTTGAAGTTGTTTTGGATGAAAATGAATTAAGCTCAGTATTTGAGAGTATTGTAAAATCTCTTGAGTATTATGAGAAAGGTGAAACAAAGGACTCAGAAGAAGAAAATGAAAAGAATAAAGAAAAAGAGAAAACGAAGTAGTATATTATGACATTTCTATCAAAAAAAATCAAATTTGTGATTGAGTGCCTTGATAATGAGCTAGCTCGAATTATTAAAGAAACTCTCGAACCTGAAAACAAATTATTAGGAGAAAAAACAAAGATAAAAACAGTCACAGATAACAATAGTGTCATAATCGAAATTCAATCATCAGCAAGCATATCTTCACTTAGACACACAATTGATGATATTGTACTCACAATAGCTACAATAGAGGGAGTATATAAATCAGTAAACAACTAAAAATTAACATATTAATCATAATGTTTAAAATCAAAAGAAATGAGAAGAGAACAACATCATAGAGGTTATATCATTGTCATCTCGAAGACCAAGTCGAAAAACAAAAGGAAAAGTTGTTGACAAATGGAAAGAAAAATCATGGTATGAAGTAATTGCCCCTAGCTACATTACAGATAAACCACTTGGAGAAACACCTGCTAGTGAACCGGAAAAATTATTCGGAAGAGTTATTGAAATGGCTAAAATGGGCGTAGTAGAAGATTTGTATCATGATATCAATCTAAAAGTTAGATTCAAAATTACTAAAGTCGAAGGTAATGTTTGTAGAACTGAGTTTGTTGGGCATGAAGTAGCTAAAGAACAGATCAGGTCACAAATAAGAAGAAATAGATCAAAGATTGAAGCAATTCAAAATGTCGTTACAAAAGATAAAGCAAGATTAAGAGTTTCATCCATTGTAATCACCCCCCTGAGATGTGGTGCAAGCACTCAAAAAGACGTCAGAAAAACCATAGAAGACATTGTTAGAGGAATCGCAAAAGAGCAAATATTCGTGGATTTCGCTAAGAATATGATAAGCGGTTCTATTTCTTCAGAGCTTAAGAAAGCAGTAGGCAAAATTTATCCTATAGTTTTAGTAGAAGTTAGAAAAAGCAAAGTATTAGTTTTACCTGATACAAAAGGAGCTACAGCAGCTTCTTAACTTTCTTTTAATAAAACCAGTTATTGTTTTTGCATGCTATTTTACAGCTGCTACAATTCTAATTACATCGTTATTTTGTACTTCATAATCTGCGCCTATTCTTCTCCCTGAAGGAGCAAGTTGACCATGAATGAAATTATTCGCAAAATCTGTGTGGATTTTTGCAGCTAACTCGATAGCAGTCGTTCCTTTAGGAACAAGAAAAGCATCAGGCAGAATATTTCCTGACTTATCTGTGAATTTAGTTATATCCTCAACAGGATAAACAACAATCATATCGAGTAGATTGAAGACCACATGGGATAATACTGCTTGAACACCAGTAGAGCCATATTTAACAAGTAAATCTGTCTTAATCTTTTGAATTAAAATCTCTTTTTTATCTCCTAATTTTTCTCTATCTAGTATCTTGAATTCTGAATCTCCTGGAGAATAAGAAATGGCTTTATTTTCTTGTTCGTTTCTCAGAAATACCTCAACAAGTGCAGAAATTGGAAAGACACCTGATGGTATCTTCTCTTTCATTTTTAAGTAATTTTTATGAGAATCCGGTTGGTCAATCTTATTTGCAACAATAATAATTGGTTTGGATTTTTTCCGAATATTAGTAACTAACTCTGTTAATTTTTCATCCCATGTTGAAGCATCATCATCGACCATTCCTACTTCTCTAATTGATTCCTCAATATAGTATTTCTTTATAGCTAATCCTGTTAGCTTATCGTATAGGAGATTTGAAAATCTTTGCTTTTCAGCTGAAGCTTTCTTTTTCATAGTTTCATAATCTCTCTTTATAATTGCTAAAATCCAAGCATCAATTTCCTCTTCTAAGAATTTCACATCGTCTAGTGGATCCCAAGAACCCTTATCAACAGCATTTCCTTCAGCGTCTAATGAACCACTTGCGTCAACTACGTGGATAAGAACATCTGCTTGTCGAAGCTCATCCAGGAATTTATTGCCTAATCCTCTCCCTTCAGAAGCTCCAGGCACTAGTCCCGCGACATCTAAGAATTGAATAGGTAGGAATCTTATACCATCTTCGCACAACGAGTTTTTGGGATTGTCTTTAACACCAAGATCCTTACATACACATGGACTACGAACATAAGCTGTACCTCGATTTGGTTCAATTGTTGTAAACGGATAATCTCCTACTTTTGCATTAACCATAGTAAGAGCATTAAGAAAAGTGCTTTTACCACAACTAGGTTTACCTACAATTCCAATTAACATTATTTTTCTTCTGGATTAAGGAAATAAAGGTTTTTTGTATAATCTGCTTTTTTAGGAGAATATTTACTAGAACTCAATCTTTTTTAGTTGCTATTCTTCAGTTGAATTATGGAAGAAAAAAAGAAAGAATCGAGAGAATCTGAAATAAAGGAAGAAGAATTCGAAGATCATTTTCCAGTTCTTTCTAGAGAGATTAAGGAAGGAGAAAATAATATCTCAGAGAGTGAGATGCGCACAGTTTCCGGTTCCAAAAAAGATAGAAAATTTCAAGGTTATACTCCAGGTGTTGTAGATTTCTTATGCCGATGTGAAACTGAAGATGAAGCAATGGAAATTATAGAGTATATGCTAAAGAAGGGAGATTTAACAGAAGAATATGCAAATATGCTAAGAAATCAATTAAAAGAAAAAGGGTTGGAATTCTTTGGAGAGCACAGAAATCCAGGTCACTATGAAAGAGTGTGATTTATTTAGCTAAACACAATCCCAAATTAATTATCTTTTTCTGCCATTTTATAAGCAATTTCACCATTTATGAACGCTATTTTGTTTTCTGCATAGAAGTTTTCAATTGGGTGATTTGTCCAAATTACTATGTCAGCATCCTTTCCAGCTTCAAGACTGCCTAACCTATCGTCTACACCTATCATCTCAGCAGCATTAATGGTAATTGCTTTTAGAGCTTCATTGATTGGTAAACCCTCTTTAACAGCCATACATGGAAGTATTTGAAAATGACGTAATCGAGTAAAAGAATCGCTTTGAATTGAGATTTTTACGCCAGCTTTCCATAGTTTAAATGGGGTTTCAAAGCTTATGTTTCTTAATTCAACTTTTTCCATTCCAACTAAGGACGGTCCAAGAGAACAAGGAATACCTTTTTTTGAAATGTAATCAGCAATTTTATGACCTTCAGTAGCATGAACTAACATAAGATCATAACCAAATTCTTCTTTAAAACGAATAGCAGTGACTATATCATTAGCTTGGTGGCAATGCATATTTAGAGGAATTTCATTATTCAAAACTTTCAGAATTACTTCTTTTTTTAAATCTCTATCAGGTTCTGCTGGAATCTTATCGATTTCACCTGTTTCTTCAGCTTGCTTCTTCTTCTTTTCATACTCAACCCATTTTTTAGCATAATTTTGTGCATCAATGAAAGCTTGACGGAACACAGCACCAGTACCCATTCTTGTAGAAGGCATTTTCTTTTCTGTACCATAGGCTCTTTTTGGATTTTCTCCAAGAGCGGATTTAAGAGATGAAGGTTCTTTGACAATTAAATCATCTATAATTTTGCTTTTACACCAAGTTTTGATAATGACATTAGTTCCTCCAATGACATTTCCTGATCCAGGACCAGTTTGAATTGTAGTAACACCACCAATCTTAGCTTCTTCAAGAGCAGGGGTTTCAGGATTTATAGCATCTATGCTCCTCACTTGTGCAGTATTCGGATCAGTCATCTCGTTTCCATCATAACCAGCCCAACCAACAGTTCCATCCCATAGCCCTTGGTGAGTATGAGTATCTATAAAACCAGGTAAAACGTAATTATTACTAACATCTATTATTTCATAACCTTCAGGAGTTTCCTTTCCTTCCAAAACAGCTTCAATTTTACCGTTATTAATTAGGATAGTCCCTTCTTCAATAACTTTCTCTTCTTTATTTACGGTATAAATTTTACCGCCTATAACTGCGAATTTCATCTTAATTTAGCTCCTTCAAGCAATTTTTAAACTGATTCCTCTGGACGTGTATTCAGAATATTTACTGTAAATCTACTAATCCTCTTTAAGAGTAGAGTTTAAAAGTCAAATTATCTGTAAACTTTCAGTGAATAATTATGAGTACTAACCTAGTTGAAAGGCTAAAGAAATATGGTAAAGACATGAGTGATTGGGAAAGGATGCGAACGAGCGTTACAGGTGTTTCCATTGTTAAACTTCCATCAAAAGGTGAAGATCTAACTTTCGGTCTTGAGCTTTTACCTGTTAAGGAAGATGGAATTCCAGTTAAGAAGAAAGGTCTATTTATTACATCCACAGACCAGTGGGACGCTTTTAAGGAATTATTCAATAGTCCTAAAGCTTTTGATCTTATAGCAACTATAACAGAATTGAAGAAAGAAAAAGCAGTTGAACCCACCGAAGAATCAGAAGAAGTTTTTGAGATATAAAGTTAAGGGGGATAAACAGTGAAGGCAATTCTCCTTGCAGCTGGTGAAGGATTAAGGTTAAGACCATTAACTGAAACCATCCCAAAACCATTACTTAAGGTGTTAGGAGAACCTATTCTGAAAAGATCTATTGATGGACTGAATAAGTATGGTATTGAGGATTTTATCATAATAACCAATTACCTAGAAGACCAAATAAAAGACTACATTGGGAAGGAATTCCCAAACCTAAATATCGAATTTATTCATCAGGTAGAGATCAAGGGAACTGCAAATGCACTATTACTTGCTAAGAGCAAAATCGAAGAGGAGTTCTTATTAGCCGTAAATGGAGATTGTATTTATTCAGATTCTTTAATTCAGAAAACTGTTGATGCCGCACAAAAAGGAATTATCTCAGTTGGCGGTAAGTTTACAAAAGAAATTGCAAAATATGGTGCAATATTAACAGATGATAATTATGTACCCGTGAAAATGATTGAAAAACCTTCAAAAGAAGAAATTAAGGAAGGTTATGCTAACATAGGAATTTACTCACTAAGTAATGAAATTTTTAGTATTATTGAACAGATGGAAGAAAACAATTCTGTATCATCGAGAGGTGAATACGAAATACCAGATGCTGTTAATGCTCTTTTTGAGATGAATAAATATAATTCACAGCTTGTACAGCTTCAGGAAAATGATTACTGGTTTGATATCGGACGTCCTTGGAATTTACTAGATGCAAATGAGACCTTATTATCATTTTGTAAAGATGAAAGAGAGGGTACGATAGAAGACGGAGTTACTTTGAAAGGCACTGTAATAATCAAAAAAGATACTATCATTAGGAGCGGAGTATACATTGAAGGTCCTGTTTTTATTGATGAAGGTGCAGACATCGGTCCCAATTGCTATATTCGTAAATTTTCATATTTAGGTAAAAAATCCAGAATAGGAAATGGTTGTGAAATCAAAAACTCCATTATTGAAGATAATACTCATACTGCCCATCTATCTTATATTGGTGACTCTATCATTGGTTCCAATTGTAATTTTGGTGCAGGTACAATTACAGCTAATCTTCGATTGGATAAAAAGACCATTCCTGTAAAAATTAAGGGAAACAAAGAAGATAGCCAGAGAAGAAAATTGGGAGTTATTGTAGGAGAAAGAGTAGAAATTGGAATTGGAGCATTATTAATGCCAGGAATTAAAATTGGAAGTGATTCTTGGATTGGTGCAGGGACAATAGTTGATGAAGACATTCCATCGGAATCGATATATTTTGGCTCACAGAATTATACTCTAAGAAGGAAAAGAAAAAATGTTAATTAAGGAACAGAATGCTATTAAAAAAGACTGGTCTCCAGACAAAATCAAAATTGGGTTAATCTATCCAAACACATACAGAGTAGCTATGACCAGTTTAGGTGTTCAATTACTGTATTTCTTATTTAACAAGCATGACAACTTTTTGTGTGAACGTATCTTCAAACCTTTAGATCGTAAAATCCCACCTTATTCACTAGAGAGTCAAAGAGATATTTCTGATTTTGATATCTTAGCAATTTCATGTCAATTTGAGCATGATTATCTATCAGCAATAGAACTCCTACATAGAGGAGGAATCAATGCAGATGTCAGGAAGAGAACTGAAAACAATCCATTGATTATAATGGGAGGACCGTCGCCTACTGCAAATCCGTTTCCGGTTTTATTTTTACCAGATATTTTCTTTCTTGGTGATATTGAACCCGTTTATGCAGAATTATTCCAAGCTTTTGAGAATAAATCAAAAAAGAAAATACTTGAAGCGATTGTATCAGTAAACGGTATTATGGGATTTGAATCTCATTATAACGAAGAAGGAGAATGGATTGGTGAAAAAATCGAAAGTGTAAAACTCAAAAACATTTCAGACTCATCTTACCCAATAAAACAGATAATTCCAGAAAATGTCAAAGGGACCAAGAATGAACCAATCTTTGGAAAAGCATTTTATCTTGAAACAGACAGAGGTTGTTCAGAAAGATGTTTATTTTGTTTTACTGGTCATTGTCGTTTCCCACGAGCTGCTAGAAATTTTGAATCACTTACTAATATTATAGATCAATCTGAAGAAGTAAACAATTTTGAGAAAGTAGTTATTTATGGGAGTGCAGTTGCTCAATCGGGTAAATTGGATGAGCTAATTGAATACATAGTTTCCAAAGGTTACGAGGTATCTTGTTCTTCCATTCGTGCTGATTATTTAACAGAAGAATTGATTACTGCTCTTCAGAAAGGAAAACAGAGAACTATAGCTTTAGCTCCTGAAACGGGTGATGAAAACCTTCGTTTTGCACTCAATAAGAAAATGTCAGATGAAACTATTTTTTCTGCTGCAAAATTAGCCTGGGATAAAGGATTCAGACGGTTGAAAATGTACATGATATATGGTTTCCCATGTGAAAATGAAGAAGTTAAGCAAAAAACATACAACTTTGTGAAATCATTAAGAGAACAATACTTTCCTACTGGCAAGATATCTTTGTCCATGAATCAGTTTATTACAAAAGCTCATACTCCTTTACAATTTTCGAGAATGGACAGTATAAACGAATCAAAAGATAAACAGAAGTGGTATAGAAATAATATCTATCAACTAAAGAATGTCGAATTGTCTTTATATGATCCCAACTGGTCAATAGTTCAACGTATTTTATCAATGCGTAACCAAACTTATTTCTCTATTATACATAAGATTGGACAGATAGGAAATACTATAGGAAACTGGAAGAAAGCACTAAAAAGTGAAAACAAATCTTTTGTAGATGAGGCTATTTGGCGCTTTAAAGTAGATGAGAATCTACCATGGGATAAAATAATCCACAAGCTGGATAAAAGATTTTTAATAACAGCCTATGAAAAATACTGCGATGCTATGAATTGTCAGGAAGGCTAAAAAATAGAGAGCAAATCTTTTATGATTTCATATCCTAATTTTGTTTGAAGAGAGAATCTATATGAAAGCTGATTTCCCTGAAGACTTATCTGATGCTAGAGAATTTCAGAAAAGGATAGCTGAAAAAGCAGTAATTAAAGATAGTTTGAAGAAAATCTCAAAAGTTGGAGCATTAGATGTTGCTTATAAGGGAAAACAAGGTTATGTTGCAGGTATTATTTTTGATGTAGAAAAGAAAGAAGTAATCGAAAAAAGAACACTAAAAGATGATACAACTTTTCCATATATCCCAACGTTCTTGTTTCTAAGGGAGGTTCCATTCTTTCTTAAAATCTTACCGAAATTTGGAAATATGCCAGATTTGTTCTTGATAGATGGTCACGGAATTGCCCACCCTTACTTTGCTGGATCTGCAACCATATTTGGTGTTCTTGCTGATAAACCAACAATTGGAGTAGCTAAGAAACCGTTAAGATATTTCAGTTATATTCCATCTGAAAATGAAAACATAAAATACATTAAGGTTAAGGAAAGGGATGTTGGAATTCAATATAGACTAAATGAAAAATGGAAGCCAATCTACATCTCACCAGGAAACAAAATATCTATTCCATCTTCTTTCAGAATAGTAAAGCAAATGATGTCTACCAAATTAAAATTACCAATTCCTTTACATCTAGCACATTTAGCAGCAGCGGAATCAAAATCTCTACTATGAAATCTATCTGCTTTTTAACAGATTATGCTCTGTTAATACATAATTCTACACTAACAAATAATAACCGCAAAAAAATAAAAGCGATACATTTTTATCAAATTTCAGTTTTTTAAGGATTTGAGATTCTATTATTTTGAATCTTTATTCACTTTTAGATACACAGATTACATCTTTACAGCTATATTTAGTCCTTGAAATAATTTATCAACATGTTAAATACTATTCATAAAATATGTTTTCCGTTTAAATTCTCCAAAATTAAGTAATTACTATGAGCTTTAATAATGCTGTAATCTCTTATTTCAGCAAATATGTGCAATTTTTTAAAAAGTAACAAAATAATCATTTTCTATTTTGTATATTATGCTTGTGACTTAAAATTGTGATAGATATAACCAATAAAACAATATATGAGTTATTTTTTTCTGAGTAGATTTCAAATAGATTTAAAAAGAGAAAGTTTTGATTTTTTAACAACCTTTAAGGAATTGATGAATGTGGCAGTAGCACTTGAAAATCCAAAATTAAAACAAGAGCTTTTATCTGATTTACCTCCAAGCGCAATTACAATTTACAAAATTGTTATTGGAAATGGTCCAATCACTAGCAGAGAAATTGTCGAGATGTGCAGTTTAGCACCAAGAACAGTTCGTCATGGATTAAAACTTTTAGTAAGGGCTGGTTTAATTCTAAAACTTCCACATCTTCTAGATATGAGATCGTGTAAATTCTACGTTGATTAATCTATAGGAAAAACTTTTTTCTAACTAGTTTCTATTGTTTTTATTAAAAAAATGAGTAAAGAAGTGAGTAGATTTATACTTCCACATCACTGGAATGAAATAGAACATCTCTATTTATAGCAGCTTTGAACAATTGCAAAAGAAGATCATTTGTTGTTCTAACAGCAATTGGAACTTCATCAGTAGAAAGAAATGCGAAAATAGCTTCTTGATTACCATCAAGAATTCCACAGAAAACATCTTTCTTTTCATAGTGTTTTAACTTCAAACCGGTGAATCTTTCTGATAAAGGTCTAAGCAGTGTTTGGTGTTTACTTTTATCAAACGATGAGACTAAAGTTATTCGTTGAGCTTTTGTATATTGCATCATTTCTTTTAATAACTCTTCATCAACATCGGGAGTAACCAAAAGCAACTCAAATTTAGAACGCATTGCAATATCTGTTACACTCGCCTTAATAGCCTCTTCTCCAACAATTATTGATGTGTTATGCTGACCATCGAAGGAATAAGTAGAAGCTGATTTATCTATTTGTTTAAGCTCATCTTCTCTAGTATTAATGACTTGGTAAAAGGTCATTGCTTTTTCCATTAAAGAATCGAGTTGAGATACTAAAATTTCATCTACATCTTTGATTACAGCAGCTACTTGTGACACAAGAGTATTAATCTGAATGTCTTCCCCTTCAGTAACTTGCTTGACAATTTGATCTTTATGCTCTTCCTTGTAATCCTTCAAGTTCTGTTTTGTATTTGTTAGCTCTTGCGCAAAGGCTTCTTTTTTCGTATTCACTTGCTCATTGAAACTAGTAACAGAAGATTGTAGCTTTTCTTTTAAATCCAAAGCCATCTTTTCAGAATCTTGTTTTGATCTGCTTAGTTCCTTTATGACATTTGATTGCAGCTTTTCTATCACTTGAAATTGATCATTTGCATAGATCTTAACTTCCTTTGTTGCTTGTTCTTTCATTGCTGTTAATTGCTCATCTGTCGTCTGTTTCAGTTCTTGAGTTACTTGTGAGCATGAATCATAAGAAGATCTAGCATATGTTTCAGTTTGGTTTTGAAGTAAATCTAGTAAATCGCTTGGAAGTAAGTCAATTTTTTCCAATGTAGCATCAATAAGCAGATTCTTCTTTGTTCTTATTGTAGTTTCACCATCAAGTTGGAAATGATCGAGCTGTGATCTGATTTCATCCCTGACTTCATTTAGTGCTAGAACATGTTGATCGATTAATTGTAAACCGCTTTCATTGAGATCATTTGCTAAATTTCTTACGGTATCTCTTGCATCTATCAAGGGTGACTCAATTTGTTTTCTTGCTTTTCCTAATTTTAGAACAGCTGAAGAGTCTATGCTATTAATAGCCTCAGCAATCTTCGAGGACAAGAAGTTTGTTTGTCTGTCTATCTGCTCAACACTCCTACGTAGTTCTTGGGTTTGTTTTATTTGCTCAGAGAACAGATTATTCACGTCTTGTGATAATGCATCTACAATCTTCTTTGATTCATTAATCCAACCCGAATAGGCTTCTTGCCAAACTTTGTTGTAGTTATCAGAAAAAGATTCTTGAATCTCCGAAATTTTACCGACTAACTCTTTAAGTTCCACATCTATTTCCGGTGCAAGTTTTTCTAAGAACTCATGGTGATTATCAGTATGAGCATCAAGCCCGTTACTAACAATTTTTTTCAGATTGTCGAATGTTTCTTTTGTCTTCCCATCTATTGAGTTTAGCAACTGCTCACTTTGTTGATTTGCTGTGTGATGAAACTGCTTGATGAAAGCATTAAGCTCTTGAATGTAGGTTTCCAATTGTGTGGAAAATACTAATGGTTGATCCATAATTCTTGTTAAATAGCCCTCAACCTCTGCTCGAATTCCTTCAACAAATTCCGAAGCTGAAATCTCTGTTGTATCTGTGTAATCTATATAATTTTGGTAGAGAGAATCAACGACCTGTTTGATTAGACCACTAACCACGTGGATGTCGAAAACAGTTCCTTCACCAGTGAGTTCAAGTGTCCCTCCAAATTTCTCCTTTTTCTCTTTGTATTCCTCTTTTGCACCTTTAAGAGCTGTAATTACTCCATCTATAGAGTATAAACCATCCTTTTCAACAACAATGTATTCTTTTAGGAACGGAAGTATTCCAAAATAAACAGGAGTTCTTCCTACAGTTTTCTTTAGGAAGCCTAATTCTTCTAAATTCTTAACTGATTGAATGAGTGTAAGAGGATCTAATCCAGTTACGACCAATAGTTCCCCTATTGTAACTTTTCCAAGACCCAATGTAGCAGAATATACTTTGATGTCTGTTTCATTGAATCCTATTCGAGTTAATAATGGAGGAAGAATATCAATTTTTGACATTTTATTCATCCTATAATTCTATTCGATATTACTAGGTTATAGTTTCCTACATAAATTTTATTGCATTATTAAGTTAATTTGATTTGCTTAAAAATCATATACAAAAGGCAATATGAAAATAA
>JAGLTB010000041.1 GCA_023270155.1 Candidatus Heimdallarchaeota archaeon
TTGTTTCTGGATATCGTTGCACATGATTTTAGAAACTTCCAGACAGCTTCAAGAGGGTTTGTTGATCAAGTTTTAGAAGATAAAGAAATTACACCAGATATGGAAAAGAAATTTCTAGAAAAAACAAGATCTTCGTTATTGAAATCTGAAACACTCTTTACTAATTTAACAATTCTAATGCAAAGAGATATTCAGAAAGAGCATGAATTCAGACCAGTAAGTCTTCTAGAAAGTTTCGAAAATGCTGAAGAAGTATTACAAGATCTATTTATTGATAAAGAAATCAACCTTAATATCAAAAATATCACTTCAGACAATAAGATAATAGCTGATATGCTTTTTGACCAGTTGATACTTAATCTTTTAACAAATGTAGTCAAGTTCGATGAGCGAAAGAAAGTTGAAATCGAAATTTCTTATGAAGGAAAGAAAGATAATTCATGTGTCATCTCAATAAAAGATAAAGGCAAAGGTATTCATCCTGATGAGAGAGAGGGTATTTTCGAGAGATTTTCTCAATTTAAGAAATACGGAGAAGGGATGGGACTAGGCTTATTCATTGTTAAGACTCTTGTAGACAGATACAATGGAGAGATCTGGATAGAAAGTAGAGAAGAAAAGGATTATACTAAAGGTACTGTTTTCAGGATTAAACTTCCATGTGCTTTGAATTAGATTTCGGAATAATGGTAAGAATCTTTTGTTTTTTTATCGAAATTTTATCTATGTTGTTCACTTTCAACAGAGTCTCTCTTCTGGTTTAAATACGAATTTCCCCCATATTCATTTGGAGTAGAGTACTTTGTTTAAAGAACTCTCTTCTAAGGGGGGGTGGAAAAACCCCCTCCCAAACCTATCTTCTCTATTATCCACGGGGGGAGGAAATCCCCCACACCCTTCTTTTCGTTTATCATTAAGAAGAATTAAATAAAATCATTCTGTACTTGAATTCTGATATACTCAAGCAAATTTATATAAAGGTTCTACATTCAAATTATCTAGAGGATTCTCTAATATGAAGAGCAGAATAGCTATCTATTTCATGCTTGTTTTAATTGTTCTCTATCCTTTTATCAATGATAGCTCAGCTTTTTATTCAATTCAAGGTTCTCTAGTAACAGATAAATTACATGGTTTAGAAGAAATTATCATAGTAGAAGGGATCTATTTTTTGGTGATTGATAATACTGGGCTGGTATCAAAAAACTTTGAGAGAAATGATACATATGTTGAATATGCAATTATGTTCAATGCTACTTGGAATGAGGACATAACAGGTGAAGGTGTAATTCATAACGGATCTTACCTAATGGTTCCATTCAGCTTTGAATACGAAGACGTATATGTTACTGAAATCACAATTACTTTCGATTCAACAAGTAGAGTCTCATCTTTTGTTACAACTGATGCAGGTTTTACCCAATTTATTGCAGAACTAGCTGATTTGGAGCAAGAATCGATGAGACCTTTAATCATCTCTATTTCAGTTGTTGGGAGTGTTCTAGCAGTCTTAATTGTCTTCATTTCATTAAGAACAAGAAGAGTAACCCCCTTATCAAGAATTTTTAGACGACGACGACGACATCTACAACCAGTTAGATGTGATAGTTGTGGAGAGGAAAATCCTCCAGGAACCACAATATGTGAATTTTGTGAGGCTAGAATTAAAGATACTGGTGAAAAAATTAGAAGTATTGGATAATTAGAGAAAAAGAAAAAGGAAGAGGGAAAAGATTTATACTTTTCTTCGTTTTCTAAACAGAATTACTGGGATAGCTATAATTGGTATAGTTATTAGAAGAATAAGTTTTGATAACTCATTTATAATTACATTATCAATTGTTATATCATACGCTAAACCAGCTACATTATCATTCCAATCTGTTGCGTTGATGATTATTTGGTATGCGCCATTTTCATAGTTTGTTGAAACGATACTAAATAAAGCAGTATGCCAATTAGTAGACCAACTGTCAAACCATGTAGCATTTTTCAGAGTTAACTTTAGTTGTTTTATTCCTGCATAATCAGAGGCAACGACATTAATATCTCGTGTTCCTGATATTGTAAGAGAACCCATATCATCGATTATATCTGGAGCTATTACATCGAATGTTCTGTCATAGATATTTATTCCTTGAAAACTACCAACCCAGACTTCTCCTGTAGAGGGAACGTATAAAGCTCTTTTCACAAAAAGTGTTGAAAGCCCTTCAGCTTCTGATTCATATTTCAGTTCACCGTTTGTATAATTGTAAGCGTAGAGTCCAGAATTCGCTACAATGTATATTTCTTCTTCAGTGTCTAAATAATAGATATCATTGATTGATGGATAGAGTATTTCCGATGCTTTACCAAAGTTGGAAAAAGTCTCTGACACTGGGTTGAAAATTCTTACATTTGGATATTGATCGAGTCCAAACCAGAGAAGACCATTTATCCATTCGAGAGAAGCAATGTTCCATAATCCTCCACCGAATCTGCTAATTTCAGTAAGGGTTGTTAAGTTATACAGGATTAAGTAATCATTTGTACCAACATAGAGAACTTCTCTAGTAGGATCTTGGAGGACACAATTAACTTCCAACACAGTTTTATCTGTAGTAAAATTTTCAACATGATATGTTCCTAAGTTCCAGTTATATATTACCAACGAACCATTTCCACCATTTCCAGCAAATTGAGCAGCTGTAGAATAATATATTAAACTTTCATTGTAAGAAGATGAAATATCTCTTACGTATCTATATTCACTCAGAGGTAGGATAGATTCCATGTTTGTTATGGTTGTTGTCACAATATCATACATATATCTATGATGATACATTTTCTGTGCAGTTACTAGTAATTCTCCAGCGGTATCTCCTCCTGCACCACCTATCCCTTCAATGAGGTGTTCAACTGAAAGAGGATTCAATCTATCCAAGGCAGTTGGATCTACTCTGTCAAGACCTAGTAAAGATGAAACATACACATACCCATCTGTTGGATTATAATTCACATCTGTAGCCATATTGTGTGCTAAACCAAATATTGGGCTTTGTTCTGTAATAGCTGTGGCTGGAGGTGAATAATTCATTTTTTGGATTCGTTGGACAGTTCCAATGATTAATTTCCCATCAATTGAATCTAATCTGATTGTAGCCAACAAGCTTTCAATTGGATAAGGAGCTCCAGTTACGGTAGGAACAGGATAACCTCCAGGTAATGAACCATACAATGATTTTGCTATTGCTGCTAAACTTGTTGTATTGAAAACTAATAATCCAGCTTCAGCGTTTGTTGTATAAGGGGAAACAATGAAACCCAATTCGTTAACAGGATCGCAAACAAGATCTAATATAGCTCTTGAATAGTAAGTACCTTGAGTATAGTTGAAAGTCATGATAGTATCATTTTCAAATAACACTGAGAGACCATCACAAACTGCAGTTGGTTCATCATATGTTACAATGAATGTCATTCCAAGAGAAGGATAGAACTTTACAAGTTTTGTATAGTCATGCAGAAGTCCTTGACTGGTTGTAAACCATTCTGTAGTATTATCTGAAGTGTCAATTTTATATACACCCACAGAAGTCCCGATAAAAGCAAAACTTTCCGAGGAATTAACATCAACAGTCAGCATTTTTACAGAAGGGGAAGGTGGGTTATAACCACTTATATCAGCAAATGTATCCTTGATAGGATCATATACATACAATCCATGAGATTGAGTAACAATCCAAACTAGATGATTCACTGGGTCAACATCAATAAAATCCCCTAACTCAAAATTGGTTGCAACTCCTGTAAGAAGTGGAGTAGCTGAATAGGGTTCCTCAGAATAGTTGAGAATATCAACTCCTTGAACAGATCCGATGTAAAGTAATTTTAGATCTTTATCTATTTCCAGATTTTGAATTTGCACATCTGTTAGACCTATCTCATCAGTGTAAACAGTTTGATTTGATAAATCATCTCTTTGGATTACAGCTAAACCTTCAGGAGCATTTGTGAAAATGAGGTTGTCTTCTTCACTTACTGCTAAACCAACATGACCAGGTGGACCATATATGTGTTCAAAAGCGTCATCTCCGTTTTGTTCAAATTGGAATTGGTTACTTTGATCATCTATTGTTGCATTAATAATATTTATTCCTGAAAGAAAACTCGAAAAAACTAACAAGGTTAGTACACTAAGTACTGTTATTTTTCCTTTCATATTTTTCTAATGTAGCTAGAATATTTTAAACCTATCTTATATCGGCAAAAAAGGAGAAAATGAAAGGATTAACGCTTTAATCCTTAAAAATTCTTGCTGCATTTTCTACAAATGCTTTGATGATTCTATCTCTTTTCAGCATTGTTTGTTCTAGATTGAAATGTATCCATCTTTTACTACCGAAGATTGGTTTCTTGATTTCAATTACCCTATGGGGAAGAATCAATATTAAATCCTCTGTTGGAAAATCATCTTTCATTTGAAGAGTTTTTCGAAAATCTTCTTCTACTAGTTTTTCTCTTTCTGCAAGATCTAAGAATCTATTGGCTTTTAGTTCAATCTTGGATAGTTTTTGCAGACTCACATGGAGATCATATTTTTCTTTCATACGTGGAGTTAGTCTCTTGGGTTTTCGAATCTCATTTAAGATTGCACCATATCGTGAGAATTCGACATTGATTTCTCTCTTTAACACCATTTGTTTAAGAACAAAGATACATTCTTCCAAACTCATACCTAATTCGAGAGAAACCGTTGTTAAATTGACATCCTTTTCATAATCCAAGCTTTCAATTATCAGATTTCGTTTTGATCTCTTTATTAATGATTTCCTAAGGAAAGGATGGTAGAATAACCATACAAATTGAAGTAAGAATATCCCTGATATTATTGCTAAATATCCTGATGTTGTATTATATTTTCTCCACTCTAATTCTGAGGGAGATCCAGCTATTGCTTTTCTGAATAGAGTGTCTTTTATCATCTTATCGTTTGTTATGAGATATATTTTCAATATGAATTGAGATAAGAAAGCATAGATTAATATGAAATAGGTTCCGAAAGCAAAACCTTCATTGTAATAGTAATATCCATCAGGAATTCTCAGAGAAATTGAAAATACAATTATCAGGATAGTGCCTAGAAGTCTTAGAGCAAAACCATACAATCTGTATTTAGGTTGAAGTTTGAATATAAAGAGATAAGTGTTAAGAATAACTAAAGAAGCTATAGGTAAGATGAAGGTAAAAACCCAAGAATCAATCGTCCAATACAATTCTGATCCTATATATCTTGAAGCAAGATAAAAGAATCTATTAGGTTCGATTAAAGCAATTGAAAATCCAACTATTGCTAATACAAGCATTGCTATTTCTGATATAAAATAATAAAACGGAAATCTACTTTTGTCATCAAGAACAGTAGCTTCTTTTTTTTCTGTAGGTTGTTTTTTTTCAACAACTACTTTTGCCTTCTCCATCTCTCTTAATTTTTCACTAGGAATAGAATCTTCCCCTTCTGAAGACATGCTATAAAAGACACAGCATAATATTTAAAGTAATTCAAATACCTTATAAAAGAGAAATAAAATCCGACAATAACTTTCGTTTAAGTTTTAGCTAGTTTAAAAACCAATTTCTGGATTCATCTATTGAGCAGACATGCGCTTACATCTCACCCGTATAATGTTGATGATCATATTGGTCACTTGCATCACTCTCGATAATGTTACATGGGTGGGATTAGGCTTAAATCTGCCCAATTCAGAACCCTACTCAACACACAAAAGTGGGGAGCTTTCAGGGACATTGGGAGATAACATCACGTTTGAATACAATGAAACATTTAAAGAAAGCTCCCTAAACCTTTCTTTAGATATAACGAGTATAAACCGTTTCTGTGAAATCCGTTTTTACTTCTTAGTGGAAGGTGATAAATCACTCAGATCTGATCTAATAGTTGGATTCGAATTCGAAACAGAGAATCTGGAATTTATAATCGGAAGTCATATGCAAGATACTTTTGAACATGAATTGATACAAGGATTTTCGCTGTCAAACGAAGTTAATTCCAACTTGAATTTAACGCTCAATTTCCAGGGTCAAGCATCCTATGCCCAGAATGGGAGTATAACTGTTCTAGCTCATACTGCTTTCGTTAATCTTCCAATTCCAGAAATAACGGAAATACAACAGAGTTTTGAAATCACACCTGAGTCGATGAGTTTTGAAGGAGAAGTTTTAGGTGTCAAGAGAGTATATGCATTGTCTGTTCTAAATAACTCATTTGACGCGAATTATAGTCTTCTTTTACAACTTTCATTTACAACAAACGATTTTTTCTCTTTTAAGAGAGAACTAAGAATAGTAGTCAATTCAGAAGAACAGGAATTTCTGAATTTTGATTCTGATGGAGTAAATTCTATAGAACTGGAACTCAACCTAGATTTAGGTATTAATGCAATAATATTTGATTTTAGAATTGAGATGTCGATTAATCTCATAGAAATTAGTAATATAGCGATTGATGGTTATGCTGCTGTAGATTCTTCTGATGAAGATGTCTATTATGAAATTTTATGGAATGATGAAATTAACGAAACAATCAATCTTTCTCCCTTTAAACCTTCGTTAAGCATTGCAGAACAAATTCTTAATATCTCAATATGTATTAGTTTCGAGGGTACAAAAGTATATGATGGGATAGGATATACAGTTTTCCAAGGCTTAGTTCAACTTACTTCTGGTACAATACAGTCAGCAGCTCAAATAAATGAAAAATCATTTTTAGAAATTCATACTTTCACATATAATTATCTAGATCAAATTATGATAGAATTTAATGCTGCAGGAGCAGGAGTTGGAGTAATTTATATTTACAACACAACTACAATCCACACCCGAGCATTAAGTCATATTAACAAGCAAACATATCAGATAACTATAGAAGAATTCATAGAAATCGAAACACCAACTATTGGTTCTGTAAGTAGAGAATATTATGATGTGATTTTTATAGAGAACAATACAGTAGGATTTAGAACAAATCTTTCCTTAACTCTCTCATCTCAAGATTCAAATTTTGGTGGTTTGAACATCTATTTTATTGTAAATGATGAACTCATTTTTACGAAAAGTATAGCAGATCTTGGTTCGGAAGAATTTTCAGAACATGTAGTTTTTCGTGAAGGTTATAATGAGATAAGAATCATCTTTTCAATATCAGGAAACGGAGCAATTGTCAGATTAGAAGACATCAAATTTTCTTTATATCAATCAGACGAGGAAACACCATTTGAACAAAATCAGGAATTTACAGAAATACCTTTGTTCAAGAGTCCAAAGACCATTTTGGTTGGAATTTTTGTGCTATTTGATTGCTGGTTAATTATGGGGATTATTCTTAGAATTTACAGAGGAAGAAAGTTTAGTAAAAAGCAACAAACAGAGAATGATGAATTCATTTTAGAGATTGCACAGATTTCCCAAGATAATCCCTGATCTCATTTTCATTTTTCTCCTACCTTAAAAAGTAATTCACATATATTTTAGTGAACATGGCTACATCTACATTATTTGACAAACTAAAAACTGTGAGTCAAAATCAAAAGAAGAATATAAAGGAAAATTTACAAACCAGAGGAGAGCTTCCCTGGAAATATCAGATTCTGATAGTTTTAGGATTCTGGTTCCTCTTGTTTCTAGTTATGTTTGTACTCTGGAATCCAAATTCCCAATGGGGAGTCATAATAATTGCAAGTGTAGGTTCTGTGATTGCAGTTGAAGGAGTAAATTATTTTATTAGAAGGGTAACTGCTAAATCAAGATCAATTGAAGAAGAGTTGGAAGAGGGAGATGTTGATCAAGTTGATTTGAAAAAGCAATCGATTCTAATTGGAGATTCTTACAAGAGAGGATTTGCAGTTCTTGCTCAAAGAAGAAAAAATACTTACACACTTACACCTTTGATTGTATTGGAAGTTCATTTAGTCTCTTCATCCTCTTTATCTGTACTAAGTTCTCTTTCAAAGGTATCGTTACAAAAAATCAGTCTACAGTATAATTGCAGTATTGTAGATACATCAAGATATGAAGTCTTATTGCTTAAAGGAAATAATCAAAGCTGCAAACAAATTTCTTTACTTAGTACAATTAAGAACCTGGAAAATACATTTTTCCTGGATGCGATTGAGTTAGTAAACGAGCTAAAAAGAGAAAAAAGAATTGAATTTGAATGTCCAAAGCAAGAGATTCTAAAAGAATTGTTCCCATCCCATGGTCTTATAGTAAATTTTGAAACTCACACTAAAGAAGAAATCAATAGTGTAGAAGTAACAGCTATAGAGATTAAGACAGAAGAAACGTTTCCTTTGGATGAAGATGATGTGTTTAGTGAAGAAGAAATCAAATATCTTCAAGAAGATCTAAATCAAGAAGCTCTATCTTTAGAAGAAAGTGAGGAAGATAAAATCCAAAAATCAATGATAAAAGAAGTCCTTCTCAAAGAACTAGATTTCTCCATAGATTCATTTCTTACAACAGCTAGGGAATATTATAAGAAGGCAATAGAAAGGAATTTGGAGAGTAGCTTTGCTGTAAAAACAAATACTTTCCTCAAATTTGTGCATCTCTTTTGTGATAAAAATGACATGCCATTTTTTTATCCCTCTTACTCTTATTTACTCAAAATAATCGAATTCTTGGATGTTGAAATGCCTTCATCCACAGATATTGAGAATTTCATTAATAAATTAGCGAACGAGTTTGTTGAAGTAGCTATTCCAGATGAGATTAAAGAAGAACTTTACGAAGCTTTGAATAAGAAATTTAACAACAACGGTTCTTCCAATCAAGTTATTGAAGATGTTATAGATTCAAAAATCTCATCTATTCCATTACCCCCCGAAAAGAATACTAAAAATACAAAAATCGAGAGAGGTACTCAAGATGATTGAAGACATGTTTTTCTTGAACATTATTGAATTCTATCTGAAATTCTGGCTGATTTCCTTGCTTCTAAGATGGATAATTTCCTTTCTACCAGGAAAAATATCAGATGTTGTAAGATTTGTAGGTAATCTAATTAGATTTCCCATAAAGAGATTCTTCTATTGGGTTTATGGAGTTTCGATTATAGAAACAGATTTTGAGAAATCAATTTTCGAAACTGAAGAACTAAGGGATTTTGATTGTAGAATTACTTCTAATATTCTTGCTCCATTATTTATTCAATCCTATATTGGATCATTCATATATTACTGGGCTCAGTATCTGTATGTAGAAAACTATCTATGGGTAAGTATAATCCTATTTGTTTTAGCTTTTGCCATCATTCTTATGGCGGCTCCTGATTATCACGAATGTGAAGATATTCTCAAAGTAAGTGTAAAATCAATTTTTAAATGGATGGGGAAACTACTCGTACTTTCACTACCTGTTTACTTCTTAGTACACTTTCTTGCAGGTAATGAAGCTCTCGCACAAGGACTTTTCATAATCACTTTGTTAATTCCTTTTTATCATCATTCATTTCAAGAAAGGGAAGAACCTATGATTAAATCGAAAAAAGCTAAGATTTTAGAGGCTGATCCTTTTGGAGAGTAAATACGAACTCAATAAGATGATTGATAAAATCGTTGAAAATGTCGAATCAGCTTTGGAAAAGCTTGAAGGGAGTATATCTAAAGAAGATAAAATTAAATCTGAAAAACAGAGTACACCAGATTCAAAACTCCCATTTCCAAGTATTAGATATCCCATTCCAAAAGACTCTATCGAAGAGGAAAATATCAAAGAAGAAACTATTGAGATAATTAAACAAGAGAGCATTCCAGAGCCACCTAAATTTAGAATAGAAAAAGAGGAAAAGGCAGAAGTCAAACCAGAAATTTCTTCAAATTTAAATGAAGAAGTTCTAGTTTATCAAGAGAATGATGAAGACATTTCACATGATTCTGAGATTAATTTTATTGACATAAAAAAAGAGGTAAGATTAATACATCTTTATGGTCCTCCCAGTGGAGGTAAAACAACATTAGCACTTCAATCAGCAATTGAAATTTTACCAAAAGAGACTTTCTACATAATCACTAGTCATTCCACATCAATTCTAAAACGGATTAAACAAATGGTAATTGATGACAGATGGAAGGATTACCCTGACCTTAAACAATATTTCTTCCCAATCCAGATTCAGAGTCTAAAGGAATTGCAACATCAAATCGAGCAGATTATTAATTTCAGTTCTCAGGAAATTGGAATGGTTGTAATTGATCATATAACAGATTATATTCGAGGAGAGACGCATAAAGAGGAGAACAGAGAGATTCTAAGAAGCATCTTTGAAGATCTTTATATGTTAACAAATAAGAAAAAATGCAAAGTATTAATCGTCAATGGGTATGCTTACAAAGGTTCTGCACCTGCTGAAGACTTGATTGAATCATTTTGTGATATGACGATAAAAATAACAAATGAAAGAAAGGATTTTGATATTGAAATTGATGATCAAATAATCAGTACTTTTCAGATTGATAATTCAGGTTTCGAAAATATACATCTTAACATCTATTTTTAGTTGATAATTTATCCTCCTTTAAAAAGTAAATTACATATTATTCTAATAGACATGGCTTACATAACAGAAGGACAAATAGTTGATTTACTTGCTGACAAATGGAAGGAAGATAATAAGTTAGTAGCTAAAGAATTGGTTGTTCCTGTAATTGATCAAGTTTACTATGATAATTTTCTTGAAGGTAGAGAACAAGTTAGAATCGATCTTGCAGCTTATGATACCGTTACTGATCAAGTAATTTTCGTTGAAGCGGAGAATGGGTTATATTTACAACATCCTCAAATTTATTTGCCTTTCTGCAATATTCTCTATATTTTGTGTCCAGAAGATCAATCCTCTTTCAGGGAAGAACAATTCAAGTGGAGCAAAGAAAGGGGAATTGGGATTATAGAAGTAAGCAAATCAGGTCTACTCAGTTACTCGCTAGATCCCAAAATTAGGCAGATATTCCCTAAAGTTCAAGCTTTTGTCAAATCAAGATTATTCAAAAGAATCAAGAAGGAGAGTGGAAAAGATTCTACGATTACTATCAAACAATAAAATGCAGAAATTCGTTGGTTCGAATAAATCAATATATACTATAAAGCAAAAAAAGGATTTTACAGTTTATGCATCTTTTATTATCAAACCTTTCAAACAAATTGAAGAAGATATAAAGCAAAAAAGAAAATGGTCTTATTCAAACAAAGAGGAAAAAGAGAAAACTAATCCCCTTTTATCAGTTCTAAACGAAGTTAAAATGCTAAATATCTCATTGCATAGAATGTTTATTCCAGGAAATGTTAAGAAAAAGAAAAACGTAGAGAACGCAAAGAATCAAAAGAACTCTTCATCTTCACTTCTCAATGAATTATTCGAAAGTGATGATCAGGATATGGACGTTTCGCTTTCCTTTTTTATACTAAAAGTATGGAAGAGTTATGATTTATCTTCAACTTTTGAAACAGAAAGTAATCTAGTTGATGACTTTGTTTCACATTTGAGAAGTGAATTAAAACAGAAACTAGAAGGTGTAGGGAAAGTTGGTAGAGTATTAGGAGATACATTAGAGGAACTTGTAAGATTCAGCACTCTAAATCATAGTAACTTTCTAAGTAAGGGAAATAAAGTTTTTAGTGAGCTAACAAAAGATTTCGCATTTATAGAAAAGAGTGAAGAATTTCAACGCTCTTTTCAACCTGGTCCTTCAGTAGATAAGAGACCTGATAGTATCTTTTCATTCCCGTCAGGTATTGAAACGAATAGTAGTCTACTTGTAGGTTTAACGGAATCTGATATTCCAGTAGGATTACCTAAAGATCCTTCATTCCCCATTCTAATTGCAGGAGACAATAAAACAAGAGAAATAATCACTAGCAAATTGTTAGAACAAAATGGGAAATTTATCATTTTAGATCCAAGGACAAATTTAGAATTTGAAAACAGAATCAAGACTGATTTTACATCTTTGAAATTAGGAGAGAATTTCTCTTTCAACGTTCTAACTCCAGTGACGAACAAGAACTATATCTCTGAACAAGTTTCTAATCAGTATCTTGGTAATTTTATTGAAATAATTCGCTCAATAACAGATGTTCGAAGCGATGCAGCTGCTTTGCTACGTGATTTAATTGATTTCTACATCAACGAATATCAAGAGGAACAAGAAGATGTTCTGTTTCCTAGACATGATACGCCTGTATCATTAGATGATCTTTATTCAATGCTAACAATCGAACCAGGTGGATTAGTGATCACAGACTATCAACTGTCAACAGTCCGCTCATTAATTAACGACATCAGAGATCCGAGTATAAGTGAAAATACAAGAATCAACGATGTTAGAGGTATAGAAGAGTTATTTACAAATAACATGATAATCAATTTCAGCTCCCAAGGTTACAAGGTACAAAAACTGTTTATCTATTCTTTTCTGCTCCAACTAACAATCATTGATCAAGTTATGAACATCGATGAAGACATCCTGATTTATATTGATGATGCAGAGCTTTTCTTCTCAAGAGATATAGATAAAACCATTCTCTCACATATTCTGAAAAAACTTGAAAATAGTCCTTTCAAGATAATATTTTCTACTCCTTATCCTTCTCATCTTTCTTCTCAAATATTTGATTTAACGTATAACAGAATCATTGGCAATCTCAAATCAGCTAATTGTCTTAAGCTCATCTCTAGATCCCATGGTTTGGATAAAGGGCAGTTTGAATTCATCAGACGATTACCAAAAAACAATCTTCTTCTGGTGAGAGAGGATCTAATGGAAAAACCACTTTTACTTAGATTCTTCCCAGAGGATTCGGAAAGATATGAAACTCAACCGATTAGAAATAAGCAGGAATTTCACAAAAATCCCAAAATTCTGAAAACTGAAGATGAAATCCTAACTGTAAATATAGATGACTTTTCAAGTTTGCATCCAATTATGCTTGAAATTCTAAATAAGCTCTCTACCAAAGTAAATAGAGGGATTAACTCTGAATCTTTGAGTAATCTTTTCACTAATTGGGAAAAAAGCAAAGTAAAAGAAGCAATTTCAGTATTGGAAACGTTTGGATATATTTTCTTTGAAACTGTTGATAAACAAGGTAAGAAGGGAGAATACTGGACAAAAATTACTCCAAGGGGAAAAAGATTCCTTGAAAAGCTTAAGTTTACAAAGGTAATTGAGGTTAAGAATAAGGAAGCAGAAGACGATTCTGATCCTAAAGAAACGAATAGAAGAAATTCTTTAGAAGTGGAAACTGTTTCAGATTTCATCGAATCTCCTAGTATAGAAATCACTTCAGATAATTCTTCTTTAATTGTAAAAAAACTTCAGAAGCAAAGAAAGAAAGTAAGAGAAACAAGAGATTCAGAGAAGAAACAGAAACAAAAACTGGAAACTCTTAACTCAACCTTATTACAAGTAAAATCATTACTTAATAATGAATTTGAAGAAGAAGTAAATAGGTTGAACATTTTTCTTACTGCACTTTCAGGATATCTAGAGGAAGATAATTCTCTCAAAGAATTACCTAGAGAAATCTTGGAATCAATTTTTCGGAAAGCACTCTCTCTGATTGATGCGATACAGATAAAATCTACATTTGGTGAATCTTCAACTAATTCTACTGACGATGAATTTATTGAGAAAGTTATAGAAAAGGAATTGAATTCAGATAAATGGCAAGACTTTGATAGAGAAGTCTTCTTAACAGAGATTCCAGAATTATCTTCGTTAAGCAAGAATCAGAAGAAGATCACTAAAAAGCTCTCATCAGAATTACCCGATGATATCCTGCAAGGATTAGAATTAGGTTTGGATCTTAGTAAAGAGGAATTTGTTAAACTCGTTAGAAAAGCAATTGCTTCTTTATTACAAATTAAAACAATGTTCTATCCTAATATGGATTCAGAGAAGTATCTGGAAGAAGTAAATACATTTTTTGAAGAAGTAGGTTATTCTGAACCATTTGAGAAATCTAAGCAATTATTATGGGAATATACAGCTAAGAAAAAGAAAAAAGAGAAAAAATCATTGTCAACTTATCTGGAAAGGAGAGAGATAATCGATAGGATTCAAGAAGAAAGTGGATCCTTTGAATTTGATTTAGAAGGTAAAAGCAAGGATTCACTTGTTAGTCAACTTATACAAACCATTCGGAAAAAGATCAAAAATGACTGAAAGTAACTTTACTCCCTACAACTTAACAGACTTTCAAGAAAGGTGTCTTGATGAATTTGAAGCAGGAAAGGATGTCCTTGCTGTAGCTCCAAGTTCTGCAGGGAAGACATTTATAACTGAACAATACATTCTGGATTATTTTCAGCAAAATTATGGTAAATTTCTTGTTTCTCCAAGAAGAATGAAAGTTGCTTTCGTTTTACCCTACAAATCGCTAGCAATTCAAGAGTTCAACCATTTTTCCACTTTAGTAGATAAACGAGGAATCAAGCTTCTTCTTGCAGTTGGAGGAGTGGACATCAAAGAAGAAGAACTAGCAGATGCAAATATCATAATAGGCACGTATGAGAAGATCTTAGTCCTTTTCAAGCGACATCAAACCCTTCGTAAATATCTCAAAGTTCTGGTCATTGATGAATTCCATTTTATTAGTACTAACAGAGGGACAGTATTAGAAGAAATAGTCTTAGAATGGATAAAAAATAGAAACAAAACTCAATTAATATTACTTTCATCATCAGTATCAAATCCTTTAGAGATTTCTGATTGGTTAAATGTTGTTCCAGTTATAGCAACAAAAAGGCCAATCCCTATTACATATTCAGTTGAAGTATCATCGAATTTCAAGCAATTTATCAAACAACTGAAGAGCACTGGAAAGCAAATTATGGTTTTCTGTCATTCAAGATCTGAAGCTGAAAATCTTGCAGATAAACTCAGTAAAGAATTTCCAATAAAAATGGAAACGCAGATTGATCAAATCATCTATAGTTCTCTTGCAAATATAGATGATGACAAAGTTCGGGAAACCATACAAAATGCATTTTTCCCAGTTCTACTAAAGAATGCAACACAAAGAGGTGTTGCATATCATCATGCCGGTTTATCAGGAATTGTGCGATTACTGATTGAAAATATGTTCCTTCAAAATGAGTTGGATATCTTAGTCTCAACTTCGACTCTAGCTGCTGGAATAAATCTTCCTGCTGATATAGCAGTCTACACCATAAAACACAAGAAAATAGATGCGGAAAATAATCTAGTTTTCCAAACTTTAGGTAGAGCTGGAAGATTGGGTTATCGAAGCAAAGGAGAAGGATTAGTAGTTGTTACAAATGAAAGAATGAAAGCTAAAACTGAAAAAAGATTATTTGAGGATGAAGGAGGGAAAATCAAACCTATTTTTCATTCAATAGAGAGTAAATTAGGAGATTATGACTTTTTAATCAAATTCTATCTTGAAAGTTTGCATTATTCCGAAAAACCTTATTCAAGTAATTTAGCTCATCTTATTGAACCTATTAATGATTCGCTCTGGTTCTATCAGAATAAAACAAAATTAATGAGACATTTGATGGATTATGAAATTCTGCATGCATTTTTTTCTTCAACTGAATCTAATTTTAATCCAGAAGAGATTATTGACTTTTACCAACGATTTGATAAGACTCGTAAAATTAAAAAAACAAGAATGGAGATCCAATCTATAGAAGGACTGAACAAGGCTGCAATAGTTGCGAACATAAGAGAACAGTCAAGATTATTTCAAATCTACTTATCTCCTTCAAGACGAAGTTGCACGTGTCAAAGTAAACATTCCAATTTTATCTGTAAGCATCAAAGATTTCTATTGAAAGAGTACCCAGAGGCTCAAGAAAGATGGTTAAGTACATATGGAATATTCGATTTTCTAATCAAAGAAGGGTTTGTAGTTAAATCAGCAGGAGAAAATTTCAACTTAACATATATGGGTCAAATAGCAGCACAGTACTTTATTCACCCATATGATTTTCTGGATTATCTAGAATTCTGCGGTACGAACAAAAATATAACTATCTCACAATATTTGAAACAATTCATTACTCGTGATAAGAATATTAAGCAAGAAATCAAAGCTAATGAATTATCCTCTCTACAAGCAATAAAATTAGCTCAAAGCATAGTTAATGGAGATAATATTAAGCAAATGTGTGAGAGATATAATGTAAGTGATAGTTTCATTGAAGATTGGAAAGAAACTATCTATAGATTCATGAGAATGTTTCAATCAATTCATTATTTTACAGGAAATAAAGAAGAAGCAGAAAGAATCGTAAAATGGATAGAAAATAGCATAGCCTTTAGAGAAAAAGAGGTTGTAAAAACTAAAAGAAAAGAAATGAGTACAGACGCTACCTAGAAGAATAAGAGAAATTTACTTTCTCTCAAGTGTTTTACCACAACTAATACAGAATTTCGACTTAGGATCAGCTTTATACCCACAATACGAACAGTATTCTCCAATCAACGGAATCGTTTTTTCCTGTTTCAGTTTCTTAATAGTTTCTTGTTTTTCTATTATAGGTTTGAATGAAGATTTTTCAACCAACTGTTGTTTGGGTTGTGGTACATAATCAGGTGTGGGTTTCATATAGAATCTATAACTGAAGAAAATTATTACTCCAAAGAGAGCTAAGATACCAACAACAATCAAACCAATATACAATCCCCAAGGAGTTGGTCTCTCAGTAGTCTGATTAGAAGCAGGATAAAGATCAACGAAACTAAACCATCCTGTATCCATTACAGTGCTAGTATAGAGAGGTCTCTGATAGATAAATTTGATTTTCAGATACAAAGTTACGTCCCCCCAATAATCTTGATACATAAAGGTCGTATTTGCAAAGCCTGAAGCTTGAGCAGGAGTAAAGTTTCCCATGTATTGTGATGTGGAATATACTTCAACTGAATCTCTTAAGCTAAGTTCAATTACTGTACTATTGATTGAAGTACCTCCACCAAAATCAGCAACAATTAATTCAAGAAGAATTTCATGATCTCCAGTTTCAAGTTCTGTATCAAGAATATCAATTGTTAGATCAAACCATGTTCCTAATGGTCCGTTCATATTTTGAGAGTACTCAAGAGCATTACTGCTATAGAGTGAATAGAATAAAACTAGGAAAACAAACAAAATGTAGAGTTTAGCTTTTCTCTTTGGCATTTTCGTCAAGATTCTATTTATTTAACAAGATTATAAAACAGTTTTGGGGCAAGGAAAAGAAGAAGGAAGTAGGAGATGGACTATTTTTTCTTTCTTTTGATTCGAATCGTGATTGCTATTAGTGCTGCGGATGAGATTATTGATAGAAACAAAATTTGCTGGAACTCACTTATATCAGGTAAATTAGTTGCGTTAGCTAGGAAAAAATTGACAAGATTGTTAACAAACATCTGACCATAGTGTAAATATCCAGTATCTGTAAATTGATCATACATGTGTTTAAAGTCGGCAAAGACAACTTCCCCTGCAACAATTATATAACTTATCTTATCACCAAAAATAACTTTCTCACAAGCTAAGGCAGGATAATATCCTGTATCAGAAGAATAAGCATAAAAATCATAATCGGTATTGCTTAAATCCGTATCTGCAGATGTAGCGTTTTCATCATAGAATATTAAGACCTCTACGTTAGGTAAATCTTCTTTTCTTAAATCGATGATCTCAGTTCCATTATAACCTAAAACAGACGTTGATCCGTGAAAATATATCCCATCTAAACAACCTGCTTTTGTTATGTTTGCAATAGAGCCATTTCCATATCCTGTGGCTAAGAGTCTATACCATGCACCAAGTGAGTCAGCTGAATCCTGCATATGATCTGCTCCCATGCGAAGCGAAGAATTTAAGAAATCAAGTAAATCGTTTACATGACTTGGAGACCAAAAACCCCCATAATCGCTATCTCCAGTAACAAAAAGAGTGCGATTACCTAATTGTAGAAAATTCTTTATAACGTTTTTTTCAGCTATTGTATAGCCAGTATCTGGTTGAGAGATAAAGAATCCTGATCTGCTCTCTAAACTAGTTATTGAATCATTGTTAATTTCGACTGTATTTCCAGAAAACGTCATATTACCTTTAAAATTGAAGAATTTATTATGATATGCTCCTCTTGAAATATCTATCATTACTTTAACATTTGATATATCAATTTCAGTAAAATAACCTTCTATTTTAGTATTGCAAATAGAGAAGAAGAAAGTAAGAATAAGAGAGAAAGCGAGTAGTTGTTTCTTAGTCAACATAGTATTTTCTCTTACTTAGAATTAATAAACTTTTGCTGAGGAATTTGATTGGTGTTTTCAAGCTCGTTACCACCTTTATAAAGTAAATTACGTATAAATTATTGAAAGACATGGCGTCCAAAGAAAGTGAAATAGAATCCAATGATTCAGCTCCTAGTAAAAAAGGAGCTAAGAAAACATCAACCGATTCTTTAATGGAATTTCTAAAAGGAATTAAGGGTCTCTCGGAGTCTATGCAAAAGAGAGTTCATAAGGTTCTTACAACTGAAGGGATAGTTGATCCTAGGGGTATAAGAGCTTTTACTCAAAAAGAACTTGAGAATCTTCCAGGTATAACAGATGCCACCGCTAGCCTTCTCTTCGGGCAATTTGAAAGCAAGAGAGACGGGAGTATTTTCTTATCGCTTGAGGAAAGAGAACAACTAGAGCTAGTTAGATCAAAAATTCTGACTGGAGCTAAGGAGCTAGATACATTACTTCAAGGCGGAATACCAACTGGAACTTTTGTCGAACTTTACGGAGCACCCCAGAGCGGGAAGTCTCAGATGTGTTATTCTATCAGTGTAAACTGCCTTCTGCCAAAAGATTTTGGTGGTTTAGAAGCAGGAGTAATTTGGTTGGACACTGAAGGTTCATTTAATTCTCAGAGATTAAAACAAGTTCTATCCTACTATGAATATACTTACAACATCCCAAAAGGGAAACTAAACACAGACAAATTCATGGTAGCTGCTACACGTACTCTAGCTCAAATTGAACTTGCTATAAAAGAAGCTGGAAAAATTATTCCAAAGAACAATGTTAAGCTATTAATTGTAGACAGTTTGATGGATCCATTCAGGAGTGAATACGGAGGATTAGGTGAATTAGCGAGCAGACAAAAACATCTGAATAGAGTTCTGCATAATCTCATGAGAATCGCTGAAGCTTACGATTTAGCCGTTGTTTATACGAATCAAGTTATGGCGAATCCTGATCCATTTGCTACTGCGATGGACAAGGTTCAACCTACAGGAGGTTTTATTCTCGGGCATGCTTCTGATATTCGCTTGTGGTTAAGAAGAGCAACTTCAAAGATTCGCAACCAATTTGATGCACCTAATGCTCGAAGAGCTCTTATTACAGATTGTGGTTGGTTACCTCAAGCTGAGTGTCATTTTAGTTTAGGGCCTTTTGGAATATGTGATGTTGCAGAAGAAGCTAAACACAGAGAGTTAGCTTTAGAAATCGGATTTGATGTTAAGGAAGAAGCTAGTCAAGAAGAGGAGGTTCAAACAGAATTTGCTACAGTAGAGTGAGGGGAGTATTATGCATAAATCTTGTTTCTTTCTTCTTATAATATTACTTTTTCCACTTCCTATTACACAATTGATAGTAGAAAATGTAAAAACGCCATCGATAGTTGTTAATGATTATTCTTATACAATTCAAGTTCAAGATAATGAAGATTCAACCAGTTTTCAACATCAGATAATTCGAATAATATCTGATTCTGATTCAGAACTATTAGGTCAGTCAGCAGATCAATCCAATCTTCCATCATTAGCCCCAGCAGTTTACCCAAGTTATTCAAGCATTTCTAGCAACGTTTCCTCTATCCAAAGAGGAGAAAAGGTTGAAGCAACTGCAACAACTAAATTTGAGTTAATAGGAATGATGCCAGTTGATAGAGGTACTCATTACTGGTATGATTTAGAAGAGGTTTTAAGCGATTCTGAAGCATTTTCTAATACTATTTCATCCAATCTGCTAGCTATTGAGTTTTCCATTCCTGTAACGATTGGAATGATGGCCTTTGCCTTTAATCTTTCACAGATATCTTCACTTACTACTAATCAAATTGACTTCTATCTTACTGATAATATTTCAAGCTTTCAATCCGATTATCTTATGAAGTATGAAATTTCATTTAATAATTATAATTTTCATAAGGATAACGCTGATTCTCCTCTGTTATTTGCTTTCTGGGATCATCCACTTTCCATTCAAGTGGATAACATTCTAGTAGCAGATACTAGTTATTATGTTATACTCTCGTCATCAAGTAGTTTTTCTCTTCAATGTTCTAATGACACAACAGGTGCGGATAACAACAGAGTTTATTCATACGAAAGTAGTAATTGGATTGAGCAATCTGGAGTAGATTTTCAATTCAATGTTTATTCAGGTTCATTTCTTACAAGCAGTTCTGTTGATTCCAGTGGTGAAACATCAACTATGTATGATTCAACAGGCTCTTCTGGTTTGTTTCATCTTTTTACTGCTTCATATTATGATAACAGTGCCCTATATGATTGTTCAGCAAATTATGTTAGGATTAGCATATTAGATTCAGGTTATCCAGATTTTCTTATTCTCTCTTCCCCTCCCTCTGCTGAATATTCAGATTACATTGATTTAGTTGCAAAAGTTGAAAATCTGTTTCATCAACCTCTGCAAGATATCAATGTTAGTTACTATTATTCTAGTGATAATCAATCTTGGAGTTATCTGGATTCCGCACTGAGTAATCAGAATGGTTTTGCAACTCTACAACATACTATTAATCAACCCTCAGGTTTTGTTTATTTCAAAGCAATTGTCAATCTGATAGCAGCATATTCACAAACGGAACAACATAAAGAAGGGATTGTTATCTCTATTCCTAGAGTCAATAGTGTTTATGGAAGTGTTGTAGGTTCTGCTACTTTCTCTGAGTACGTATTGAATGCAGAGATTAAAGATAATGACTGGGATCCGTTAGAGGGATTAATCGTTCTGTTCTATATGCAAGGCATATTTGACCCAGTTGTTTCAGCTACAGATGAAACAGGATGGTCGAAAACTCCAATAGGACTGATAGAATGGGATGCAGGATATCATCCCAATTCATTCTGGATAGTTATTGATTTGGATTCAAACCTCTATGATTTCCAAGCTACAACCTATGGGGATATAGATATAGGACCAAATAAAATAACGCTTCAAGCTTCTCAAACCTTCGAAAATCTCTGGAATGAACCAACAATCATTGATTTTGGCTTTTCAGATCAGGAAGGAGATTCAATCCCCAATTTGAATTACGAAGCATTAGTTTACAGTGAACAAACAGGGATTAATACTTCTCTAGGAATTTATCAATCAGATCAAAACGGAAATGACACTATTTCTTTCCCTGCTGATTTTTTTGATCCTGGAAATTATATCTTTTACATAAAAGTCAGTTCATATAATTATTATCATTTCGAGCATCCTCTAAATGTAGCAATTCAAAGTGATCAAGCAAAAATTAGTGTAGATTTAACCTCAAATATCACCTATGAATACAACTCGAATTTAGAGGTAGTAGTTTATGTTGATGACCATTTAGGAAATCCATTAAGTGGTGTTTCAGTAGTAGTATATGTCTCCCTACCAAATTTCTACGATTTCTGGAATGAGATATATACATTTCAAACTAATTCATCTGGTTATGCATCTATAGATTTGAATCTCAAAATGCAAGTTGGAGATCTACTAAATATACTGATAACAACAGAAGATTATTACGATAATGGAATTTGTTATTATTCAAGTGCTGAATCGTCAATTATTTATGTTGAGTGCATCAAGGCTTCAAGTTCTTTTCAAGAATTGAGTGATATAAATTGTACAAATCAGGAGACAGTTACAATTTCAGGAAGATTAATGTCAAATGGAATAGCTATTGCTGGAGAAACTATCACAATAACTATTTTAGGCCAGGAATACAATGTAATTACAGATTCTAATGGATATTTTACCTTAGATTATCTTGTTTCTAGTGGTGGAATAATAAATGTTGATTTTATTTTTAACAGTTCGACTAATTATTTTGATGCTAATGGCTCTATATCATTAACCAGCTCTCCAGGAGATTTAGCTATCGAAAATTATGACATTCATCAGAATACAACAAATCCAGTTGTATTTGAAGCAACATTACAATCAAACTTTGGTACCAATCCAGAAGGGGTTTTGGTTGATTTCTATTGGTATAACGGTGTGAGTTGGATTCTTATTGACTCTGCTTATACCGATAGCTCTGGATTGGCAACATTAGTCACAACAATCACATTCCCACTAGGTGAGTTTCTATGGAAAGCTGTAGTTAGCTCTTCTTCTGATTGGTATGGGACAGAAAGCATCAGAAACTTGAAAATAGGTTTTAACACAAATCTTCAGATCTCTTCAGTTTCAGAAATTGAATATCATTCAACTCTTCAAATTATAGTAGAAATTAGGGATGAATACAATAATCCGATACTTGTGGAAATAGCTTTCTATCTAAATGGGAGTTATATTGGATCAGCTTTTTCAAATCTTTCAGGAATAGCGATTTTTGAATATCTTATTGACTTCTCTCCTGGAAACTACAATCTTACAGCTGAGATGATACAAACAGGAATGTACCTAACTAGTTCAGACAGCAGTCCACTAAAAATAATTAAGACAAACAGCGTTATTTCAAGTTCAGATATATTCATTTACTATAATCAAACAGCTTCAATAGCTGTTTATCTGTATTCTACATCAGGAGGTATAGCTTCAGAATATGTTACATTGAACATATCAGGAATCATAGAATTACAACTTCTTACAAACTCCTCAGGATGGGCAGAATGGCAAATACCGTCAATATCACCAGGAGTTTACAACGTCTATATTAGTTTCGAGGGGAATAATTTCTTCTTTGAAACAGAGCTCACAATTACTTTAGATATCGATAAGATGTCTACAGAGATTACTCTGAATGCTCAAAATCAGTACTATGACTCAACTTACCAAATAGATGGTTATCTTCAGGATCAGTTCTTTCAACCAATAGCTGGAGAAGCTATAATCCTATACATCAATGGTAGTGAATTTCAAACTACAAATACTGACATATATGGTCATTATGAATTTTCTATCTCTCTTGAACCAGGAGTATATTTGATAGACATTGTATTCAGCGGAAACGATAATTATTTCGCATCAAGCTCAGAAAAAACTGTTTACATCTGGCAGTTAATTACTTCAATCCAAGGCACAGTTTCATGGGAAAATCTTACACTAACACTTGAAGCCATACTGGAGGATGGAAGTGGAAATCCTATAGTTGGTGAAAGTATACTCTTCTTTCTAAATGGAACTTTGGTAGGACAGAATATTACAGATGTAACAGGATTAGCTATACTAGTATTAGAAGATCAAATCCCTGGAATTTATGAGATAGAGATTTTCTTTGCAGGAACTTCAATATATGAACAATCACAACAAATCATAGTTCTTCAGCAAGAAAAACTCCAAACTGAAGTTAGTGTTTATGTTGGAGAAGGGATATATGCAACAACTAATACTTGGATTTTAGTACATCTTACATCAGCTGGCATTCCTCTTTCAAATAAGGATGTTCGAATATTGATCGATGGAGTAGAATATTTCAGTTTGACCAACAGCTCTGGTTATGCACAGGTCTTTCTGGGCATATTATCTGATGCAAAGGACTATGATTTAGAAGTTATTTTTGATGGAGATGTTCTTTATTCTTCAGTTAATTACATAGCAATTTTTACGATAATGAAAGCTGAGTCATCAATCATTCTAGATTTCTCTTATGAAAATTATCTACCTAAGCTAGATGGAAGTTTAAATGGACAAACTATGATGAGTGGAGAATATATCCATATATTCGTAAATGGAACAGAATATTTCATCCTTACGACTGATTTTGAAGGTAAATTCTTAACTTCCCTTGATTTGGAAGCAGGAATCTATGAGATAACAGCTAGTTATTTTGGGAACTCTAACTATCTGGCTACAAATAAAATAGTAATTATTGAGATAGCAAAAACACCTACACAAATCGTGTCTTCAGCTTTCTTTAATCAAACTTATGGAATTGAGTATTCTTTCGAAATACAACTTTTTGATGCACTAAACAATCCATTAAAAGCAAATATTATCATCTCATTAGATGGAAATTATTATGCTACAATAACAACTGATGCTTTAGGATATGCAATAGTCATTCTTTCGGATTTAATATCTGAGGGAGCACATAGTCTCACTCTGGAATATCAAGGAAATTCTGTTTACTACCAAACATCTCTGAACATTGTATTCTATACAAAATTCCTGATCGAAATAGAAGATATTCAGATGAATCCAGAATCCTTTGGAATTGTTGGTTCTCTTGAGGGAAGGATAAACACCTATGGAGGAACCTTGAATCAATTAGCATTTATTATTACTTTAGATGGAATTGATTATTTAATTGAAACAAATAGCACAGGACACTTTTCTTTTATTATAGACAAGTATCTCGATGCAGGCACCTATTCCATTGCGTTTAGAGTTTATGAAACCATGAAAATTTTCTATTTTGAAACATCCTATATTATTGTAAAAGAAACTGGAGAATATAGTATTTCTCTAGATAGTCATCAGAGTATTTACAATCAAGCTGAAAATGTCTATGGAAGTGTTACATTTCTTGGCTCTCTACAAAATAACATAGATGTTGAGATCTTCATTGATGGGATTTTCATAGGAATCATATCAACCAATTCTTTGGGTGAATTTACTATTCTATATTCCTGGTTGGATCTAACACCCGGTAGCTATAATCTTACATTGATGGTAGTTTCAAATGATTCCAACCTAAAGGATACTTCTAAGGTATTCATGTTCGAAATAGGTAAGGATTCTGTCACACTACTAATTGATTATGAAAATAATGTTGTTGAAAGCGACATGACTATCAGTATCTTTTTCCTAGATACTAATAACAATCTAATTCCTATGTTTTCCTTTACAATCAATATTGACGGTTTAATTATGAACGGAATCACAGATATCAATGGTTATGCAACATTAAGATTCAGATTGAATCAAGCTGGTTCTCTTCAGTTGATACTCTCAGCAGAAGAATCTGCATATTACCATGAATTCACTGATGCGGTTGTAATCAATGTTGAGAAATGTGATTCAAAGTTTGAAATAGAGAATAATACAGTTGCATATAATAACTCAACAGGTTTAGCAATTTATCTCTATTCAATGAATAATAATCCTTTGAGTAACATGCCAATTTTTGTGGATTTCAACAATCAAACTTTAAGTAGATATACAGATAGTGAAGGAAGAATAGTTCTTGATATTTCTGACATTACGACTGGATTTTACACATTAAAAATACTATTCAGTGGATCAGTAAACTACAATAGCTTAGAAATAGAGTATACAATCGAAATTGTTCCTCAACTGACATTTATCGAAATTATCGAAGAGGACCATGAAGTTCGAATCTATCTCTATGATAGCGAGAACAGGACCTTACCTTATAGAGAGATTGAAATCCATTATGTAAGTGAAAACGGAACTAATATTTTTTGGAAGGGATTTAGAACAAATTCTAAAGGTTATATATCGGTCGATTTAGATTCAAAAGATTTACCAGAAAAAGTAAACAAACTTCAATTAATATTCAATGGAGAAACTTTGTATAAGAATAGTTGGATTTTAGTAGACATTTCGAAACTAGTGGAATTTGGAAGAGGTGTTCTTGCTAATATGACTTGGCAAGCATTATTAGGAATTGCAAGTGTTTTGGGGCTAGTATCTTTCCTAGTAATCAGAAGAAGAAAGAAGATAAAACCACTCTAAAATCAAGCATAAACTTTTTATTAATCGAATCATAAATTGATATAGCATATTTCTGTGGGATTAAATATGAGTGAAGAAGAAGAACAAGAGAAGAAAAGATTACCAGATGATGTTACAAAAGAGCTTCTGCAAAAAGCGGAGGACAAAATGTCTGATGTGAGTGAAGTTGCAGAAAAATTAGAAGGAAAGATTCCTACTAAACCCAAAGAAGAGGAAGAGTAGAAATACAATTACTTCCTCTAGTCTTATTTTATGTTATTTTTTTATAAATTTAGATTTGAATTTTTTAACGGTTTTTCAAAGCTGAATAGAGAGATTTAATAAATGAGTAATTTGGTTTTATTTGAAGATGATTCCAGATACGAGCTTTACAGATATGATAACTGCAAACAAAGCTGTTGCTATTGCTGTAGTAAGAGCAAAGCCCAAAGTGATTGCAGCATATCCCATATGTCCTCAAACTGAAATAGTAGAGTATGTTGCAGAATTCGTTTCACAAGGTGATCTTAATGCGGAATATGTCAGAGTTGAAAGCGAAAATAGTGCTATAACTATTGTAGCAGCTGCTGAAGGAACTGGTGTGAGAACATTCACTGCTACAGCTTCACAAGGACTAGCTAACATGCATGAAGTTGTTGCTGCAGCAGGTGGAATGCGTTTACCAATTGTCATGTTCGTCGCTAACCGTACGCTTATGTCTCCGGGCGGAATCTGGCCAGAGTATAGTGATTCAATGCCTGAAAGAGATTCTTGTTGGATGCAAGTTTATGTTCAAAATAATCAAGAAGCATTCGATATGATAATTCAGGCTTACAAGATCGCTGAAGATTCTAGAATACTTCTCCCAATTATGATATGTGGAGATGGTTACACTCTAACTCATACAACAGATACTGTTGATATTCCAAGCGAAAAAGAGGTTGATGAATTTCTCCCTCCATATGTAGCTAAACATGCTTTTCTGGATATAGAAAATCCAATTGCCCAAGGCGTAATTGTTCCTCCTTCATACCATATGGAGGCGAAATGGCAAATGCATCAAGCTATGAAAAAAGCCAAGGAAGTTATCAAAGAAGTGAATGATGATTTTGCATCAAAATTTGGTCGAGATTATGGAGGTTTAATCAGACAATATAAAATGGAAGATGCTGAATATGCATTAGTTGTAACAGGTTCAACATCTAGTACAGCTAGAGTTGTTGTTGATGAGTTAAGATCAAAAGGAGAGAAAGTAGGTTTAGTTATTCTTAGATTTTTCAGACCATTCCCTGTAACTGAAATTCAAGAAGCTTTGAAAGATATAAAGTCTGCAGGAATCTTCGACCGAAGTATCTCATACGGTTCTACTGGACAATGTTTCATAGAAGTAAGAAACGCACTGTATGGAACTAGTACTCCATTAATTAATTTGATTGCGGGTTTAGGTGGTAGAGATATTACAGAGAAGGATATCTCCTTTATGTTTGATAAAATTAAAGAGAATGAAACAGTCAAGGTAAAAGAACCGGTTATCTTCGTAAATACTAGGGGAGTTACTGTATGAGATTAAAGGATTTACCTCATAAAAGCCATTTTACAGAAGGAGATCGAGCTTGTGCTGGTTGTATGGGATCAAATATAGCTATTAATGTTATGAGGATTCTTGGAAAAAGAACTATTGTTAGTGTCCCTCCTTCATGTATGAGTGTTTTTGGTGGAACCTTCCCAAATATCAACTGGGATGTTCCTTATTTCCACATGCAGTTTGCAAATACTGCTTCAACCATAACTGGTATTGCTCGAGCATTGAAAGCTCAAGGAAAGGAGGATATAGTAGTACTAGGTATGGCAGGGGATGGAGCAACAGCAGACATGGGATTAGCTTCTTTATCAGGAGCAGCTCACAGAGATGAGGATATACTCTATATCTGCTATAATAACGAGGCATACGAAAATACAGGAATTCAAGCTTCTGGTGTTTCTCCTATTGGTGTCTGGTCTTCAACTACTCCAAAAGGCAATCAATATGCACCAAAAGATATTCCTAGAATCCTAATCGCACATGATGTAACTTATTGTGCAACTGCGTCTACTTCTCATATTCAAGATTTTATAAACAAAGTCGAGAAAGCAAAGAATCTCAGAGGTTTCAGGTATATTGAAGTTTTATCAGCTTGTACCCCAGGTTGGAAAATTGATTCTCATCTTGGTCCTGATTTGGTGAAGGAAGCTGTTGAAAGTGGATATTGGTTGTTAATAGAATATGAGAACAGAATTCTAAAAATGAATGTTCAACCCAAATTTACTGGTTTGAAAGAGTTTCTTTCCAAACAAGGAAGATTCAAAGATATTACTGATGAACAGACAGAGAATTTGAGAAAACAGATTGAGAGAAAATATCGTATCTATAAAAATATGGAAAATAACAACCACCTATAATTTCAGGTTTTTTTCTTTCTAATTCCTCCCTTGCATATCCAATAAGATTTAAATATCTGGAAGCGAAATTTAATCCACTATGGCAAGCTTAAAAGTTTGGACAAGTGGCGTAGGAATAATAGCCATGCTTATGTATGTAGCTGGTGCAGTAGGAGGATTCTTCAGTGGTTTCTTCTTCTGGTTACCTCTATATCAGGCATATGCAGAAACAATATTCTTGATACTAATGATTGCAATGTTCGCGGTAGCTGGATTTTGCTTGATTGCTCTCGTAATTTCGCTTTTTGGACTTCCAAAAGCATTATGGATTATCTTTGCATTTCTTTCACTCGCATGTGTTGTAACAGTAGCTTTACTAATGTTTCTGTTAACTGATTTAGCAACAGCTTTGGGCATCTCTGGATTTGTATACTTCGATCTAGGTTGGTACAATTTGAGTCCTGAAGCAATGTGGGATTTCATTGGTTTCTGGCTAGCTGCTGGTGGATCATTCTTAGCACTCGTATTCGGATTCTTTATACCAAAGAAAATCTGAGAAAGCAAATTGAAAAAATATATCTCATCTACTAAAATATGGGAATTGAAAACCATTTGATATAGTATATTTTTTTTGCAAAAATTTCTCTCTTGCTGCTCCAACAAGATTTAAATATCTGAAACCGAAATTTTATCTACTATGGCTAGTGCTAAAATCTTTACTTCAGGTCTAGGTTTAATATCTCTGCTATTTTATTTAGCAGGAGCTGTCGGTGGTTTCCTAGATGGATACTTCTTCTGGTTACCTCTTTATCAATTAACAGGAGAGACTATGCATCTTATCGCTATGATACTACTATTTGCTGTTGCAGGACTATGCGTTATTGCTTTAATAATAGCCGTTTTCGGCATTCCAAAAGTAATGTGGATAATCTTAGCATTCCTGTCCCTTGCATGCGTAGTAGTTCCAATGCTTATCTCCGTAATTCAAGGAGATCCATTTCTATACTTTGATCTCGCATGGTATAATCTATTTATGTGGGATTTCATAGGCTTCTGGTTAGCAGCTGGTGGTTCATTCTTAGCTTTTGTATTTGGATTCTTCGTACCAAAGAAGATTTAATTACAAAAAAAGAAAATCTACGACCAATTAAAACAAAACAGATAAAATTCGAGGAGACGGATAACAATCCCACACTCCATTATTTTTTCACATCTTTATGTTTACAGCGTTATGTTTTCACATATACATTTCTCCAAATTCCGACAAAATATTGCATATTGGCCTTTCTCTCAAAGTTTAAATATAACTATTAACACACTTAAATCTGATAACTTAAAACAAAGTGTTATCTAATGTCCAAGAAAAAGAAGGAGAATGTTGAGATGTTAATCGTCAAAGCTAAACTTAAGGAATATATCAAAAGTCTAGGAGAGTTCAATGTTTCCGCTGATTTCTATGAAGAATTTAACAAGAAAGTTGCAAAACTAGCTAAACTTGCTGCTGGTAGAACTAAAGCTAATGGCAGAAAAACAGTTGCAGCTAAAGATGTATAATCTAATTAATTCATAAGAGATCAAAAGAAAATTAATCTTCTTGAAAGCTAAATGACTAAAAATCTAGTCAATATTTACAATTTCCAATTTTTTTTTATTTTTTTACAATTCTATTCAAATACCGACAATATATGCTTAGAATGGGTGTAGCCTCAAACTTTAAATACTACTAGAGGTCTATATTCAGTTGATAACCAAGGGGGGTTATCCATATGGGTAAAGAAGTTAAGGAAAGCTTAATCGTAAAATCCAAAGTTCGTGAATATGTTAAAAGCCTTGGAGACTTCAATGTTTCAGGAGACTTTCTAGAAACACTGAATGTTAAAGTAGCTAAACTCCTCAAGCACGCAGCTAAGAGAACAGCGGCTAATTCTCGTAAAACAGTTGCAGCAAGAGACGTATAAGCACGACAAAAGAAAAAGCCGGAGAACCAGAGACCTCTAAGCCAGTTTTCTCTTATGTTCTTCCGGTAATAATAATCTAAACTTTCCCTCTTTTATTTTTTTTCTTACATTTTTTTTAATTCAATTCAATATTGCTTTTGTTAAATATTCTCTTACGTATTTTCTACGCAAGTAAAAGTAGCTCCTACTATGATTTTAGAAAAAATCGATGAGTAAAATTGTTCATACAATAAAGAAAAATAGTACGTTTGTTCTGCATTACTAAATGAAACTTTCTGGAGCATTTTGTAAAGCAAGATTCATTAGAAGACCTAATCGATTTCTCTCATTTGTTCGTCTAGAAGAATCAAATAAGGAAGTCAAAGCACACGTTCCAGATCCAGGGAGATTACAAGAACTTTTCATTCCTGAAGCTGAATTAATGGTTAGAAAGGAAAACAAAGATGATCGTAAAACAGCATTTACTGTTGTTGGTATAAAAACAGGTGACATCTGGGTCAATATTGAATCTACTTTCACAAATCGAATCTTTGAAGAGGAATTTGAGAAACTTACAGAATTCAAAGATTACACTATAGAGAAAGCTGAATTTACTTTTGGATCAAGCAGAATTGATTTCTTGCTTAAAAACAATAAAACTGGAAAGAAAGCTCTGGTTGAGATAAAAGGAGCAACGCTTGTAGTTGATGGTTTAGCTCTTTTTCCTGATGCTCCAACAATCAGGGGATCAAAACATTTACGAGAGTTAAGAGTCGCTTTAGAATCTGGTTACGAGTCTTTTATTGTATTCATAATCAAAAGAGAAGATGCTACTATTTTTTCTCCAAACCAAAAAACAGATCCAACATTCACAGAAGAACTCCTTCAAGCAAAGGAAAAGGGAGTAAGGATTGTAGCAATGAAATGCTCCTATGATCCTATAGAAAGCAAGGAGATAAATATTTTAGGAAATATTCCCGTTTCTATCTAAGATAACTGTTAAGTAGAAAATCACTTTTATTATCTTGTTTTAAATCACTATTCAAAGCATTCTGATACGTTTCAGAACTAACAGCAGTCGGATAATCAACGAAATATTTTCTTCTTTGTAAACCATAGGATTTCAATTTCCTCTTATTGTAATAAATCGTTTCCAAACATACTAACAAACAGGTTGCTAAAATATAAAGAGATGATCTGAACGTATATGAAAAGATAGATTCATTCTCTGCTGCATAAAAACCAGCAGCTCTTAACCATTCGCTTGCTTTATCTAGATCAAATCCATATTTTATCAGATCATCATTAAACCAAGGTGATAAGAGAGGAGGTAAAGGATGATCAACTATCAGGTATTCGTTGTCATATAGTATTTGGTTAATTTCACTACGATTTATCGCATAGCAAATTGCCTTCCTAACAGCACAAGCTAAAGTATATTCTTCACTTCCGATATCTGATAACCAGAAGCTATTTTCCTCTCCACCAATAAATGGTCTCCCAAGGTTGAAAAGCATACAATCGAAGGAATTTAATTGCCCTTCATGAATTATATATGATTGTTGCTCCATCTCCTTTCTTTCATGAGGGAATGGAGTTATGTCACAGAAATCAATCGTTCCCTGTTTAAATTCCTGTAAAACACCTTCAACGTCCCTATGGAATTTAACCTTAAAAGTTTCAACAAAAGGTTGTAGACCTGATTGCCCATCTATTGCTCCTACACCATACCAATTATGATTTCTTTGTAAAACCGTTACATTTCTTCGTTCAAAATAATCGATCATATATTTACCACAATAGAAAGCAGATTCTTCGAATGATTCCCATTCTGGTGTATAATCTATATTAGAATATAATCCTGTGCATTCAATCCCTCCTGAAGTTAAACTTTTTTCATAAGAAGTTGAGTTTAGGAAGAATTCAGGGAGACATGCAATTCCTAATCTGGAGAATATTGGTACAAATGGTTCTTTTTTCAACGTTTCAGAATCTCCATCTACCGCGATGTAAAAAACTAAATCATCTACGTGGTCAACCCAAATTTTCTCTATCCACTCATATAAATGTGAATCATCACTAGTAATATCGTTAGCCCAACACAGTAAAGTAAACACAGCATCTTTAGCTGTAAATCGTTGGTTGCTTCCATTACTGCTTTCACCTTTCAATCCTTTCATAAGAGGAGCATTAAACAATTCTGTGGATTCTGAATTTCTCTCGGAAATATTATAAGATGGATTCCAAAAAATCCCATCACGAACTTGAAATTCGTAATGGTAATCATCTAACTGTACCCAATTCTCAATCAATCCAGTTGTTGTTGGAAATCCACTATTGTTGGTCTGTATCAGAGGTTCTGACAGTAACTGAATCATGAAACCGCTCGATTTATCTTTCGAAATAAGAGGATTCAAACCATTCCAGCTATAACCCCCAATTGAAAACATATCGGTTGATTCTTGACCCAAGTGTAAACCATTAAAGCTCATATAAGGTAAGTTGTCAATTAATCCATAGTTAGGATTATAACCACGAGTATTTTCCCAAACAATCTCGTATCTGTGTCTTGAAAAAAGAGGGTAAATTGGGAGAATTTTATCCATAAATAATTGCTGCCAAATGTCGTAGATACTTTTTCGAAGAGTAAAATCCGACATATATAATCCTGTCTTAAGAAGATCTTCACTTTCATTAACAAAAGGTACTTGAGCATTTAAATTAGAAAACTGAAGTAACCCATTCGTGCTAAAAGCATGTGAAGGATCAGGATCATTATATTGGAATTGTATATGAACAAATCTTATATCATAATCAACAGGAATCAACTCACCAACAAAAACACCCCATTCGTTAACCTTTACTTCAACTTCAATTCCAATCTCTCTTAGAAACTGACCAACAAATAAAGCGTAATCTGGCCTTATACCTCCTCCAGAGGTGTCTACTTTTAGAGTCATGAAAGGTAAGTTACTGTTTCCAGAAACAAAATTAGTTAAACTAGGAGATATAACTACGATCATTAGTATTATTGTCCAACAAACCTTCCTTTTCATATCATCATCTTCACAAAGAAGAATCGAATGTACGAATGCAGAAGCACTTATAATTATTCTTAAAATTGGAATTTTCTTTCTTTAAGAAACTATTCCTTCCAAGCAAAATACAGACAAGACCTCACCCTCAGGACAACTTTCAGTTAAATCACATTGTAGACAAAGTGTGGATATGTTGTCCTCTGAGAGTGTTCCTCTTACTTGATGTAGTTCGTAGAGGAGTTTGAGATATTTTCCTTCTATATTTCTTGGTATATCTTCTAGGTTATCTACTCCATACCATTGATATAGTCCCTTATTTCCTTTTGAAGAATTACAACCTTTACACAAAAACAAATGATATTCTCTATTATCTGATAATTCGGAAACAGAAGGAATCATTTTTTCTAAGGATAGCTTTCTAACCTCCCCACAGAAGGCACAGCTTTGAGTTGTTTCCACTGTAGATTTGAATTCCTTTAATGCTATTTCCCAAGTGATTTCCTCATTTCGCAGTCGTTGATAATAATTTTCTATAAACTGCATATTACTCCTTCCATAACCTGAAGAGTGAGAAATTACTTTTGCATATTGCCAGAAAATAAGATCTTTAACACTTTTTACAGTTTGGGGAAGCATTTATCTCCAAAATAGTATACTGATCTAATCAGTTATTACTTTTTTGCTTTTATGAGAAAAAAAAAGAAAAAAAGAAAGATGCTATTTCTTACGTTTTTGAATTGCTTTTAGCCCTACTGTAAACAATGTTATAACTACAAGTGGAATGATTGCTATTAGAGGATAAACAACTGTTTTTGTTGTGGGAGGTCCTGTAACTGTTACTGTTGTTATTTCCGTAACTGGATCAGCAGTTATTGTTTCTGTGGTAAAGTCTGTGGTATATTCAGTTTCTGTTGTAATTGAGGTTTCAGTTGTATCTGGATCAGTTAATGTTATTCCTGATTCCAACATTGATTGACTATATCCTGCAGCTTCCATCCATTCCCATGCAGTTGATAAACTATGAGTGTACTTGATTATACCATCATAGTACCAGAAGTCTGCTAATGGGTAGATGGGACTGTCATAAATGAAATGTTCCCCTTCATGCATAATGTTATTTAGCTCTATTTTGTCTATTGCATAACTGATTGCCTTACGAACAGCAACTCCTTTTGTGTACTCCTCTTTTCCAGTTTCAGTTAAAAATATGTAACTATCTAATCCTCCGATAAATGGTCGTTGTACATTGAAACCCATGAATTGTTGATAGTTTGTTATACTGCTCTGAACATCGAATCTGGAGTCCATTTGCATATTTCTCCTCTCAATTGTGAACTGAGAGACATCAAAGATATCCAAATTTCCAGCTTTAAATTCAGAAAGAGCTGCTTCAGGATCAGGTATTACTCGAACATTTATCGTTTGGATATCCAAATCCTGAGTTGTTCCCATTTTAATCCCAATCTCCATCCAGAACGGACTCTTTTGAAGTACAGTTATGGAGTGCGGTACATAGTAATCTAACATGTACTTACCGCATCCAAATGCAGATGTACTATATGTTATCCATTGAGGAGTATTTACTATATCGTTATATAATCCGACTGTTGGCACACCACCACCACTGTAAGTGACAGATAGATCTGTAGAATTCAAGAAAAATTCAGGAAGAATATCTAGTTCTAAGTTAAGGAAAGCATTTGCAAAAGGTTCAATTTCGGGTGTATCAGGATCACCATCAATAAACACATGGAAAGCTAAATCATTTACAGGATCAATATAGATATCAGAAACGAACTCTGTTAACCCAGGATCTTCAGCAATATTTAGATTACCCCAAGTTAGGATTGAGAATACAAAATCCTTAGCGGTTACTTGTTTGTTGGTACCATCACTGTATGTACCATCTTTTAAACCAATCATCAATTCTCCTATTGGGATTGTATCTAATGGACCTGAACTGGGAGTTCTTTCTGTAACATTATATGATGGATTCCAGTAGATACTATCTCTAACGTAGTATTTTATGTGAGTATCGCTTATTATGTCCCAATCATAAACAAGACCTGTTTTAAAAGGAGCAAAACCTGGATTTAAAGGACACATATCTTCGCTTACTAGTGAGATGATTTGCCTACTACTATAATCATCTGAGAACACTGGATTTAATTCAGACCACATATTATTATGAATATTTAATTCATCGACTGAGCTTTGACCTTCATGTAGTCCAGAAAATTCCATATAAGGTAGAGAGTCAAGTAATCCCCAGTATTGATCAAAGCCTTGCAAATTTGACCAAGTAGAAACATAGTTTCTTGATACGGTTAATGGTACAAACGGAACTATTTTGTCCATTAGTAATTGTTGCCAATCAAAGTAAAGTTGTTGTCTGTCAAAAACATCCATTGTTGCTGCGGCTAATTCTTGCATATCTTCGCTTTCGGTTTCATATGGCATATCCCTTGTTAGATTCCAGATATTCAAGGAACCATCCTCTGTGTAAACAGATCTAGAATCTGGATCTTCTGCACCGCCAGAAAGCGCTACTATTAAGAGATCATAATCATGTGTGTAGACTAGTTGTCCAACAAATATTCCCCATATTTCTACTTTCAATGTTACTTTTATTCCTATTTCTTCAAGCTGGTCTGCAATGATTAAAGCATAATTAGGTCTTACTCCCCCTCCATTGGTTTTTAAGGTCAACTCAAAGAAATATTGACTATACGACTCATTCATTCCTGAATGGAGACTTATCCCTACAATACAGGCTATCAGTAAAAGAGCTATCGAATACTTAAATCTCATCTTTTATTCCCTCCTTTTATTTTTATTCTTAGAAGGTTAATAAAACAGATAGAGATAAAAGCTATGATTATTACTGATATCTGTGGGAAGGAAGCTTCATTCTCTCCAGGAACTGTTGTCGTTGTCGTTATTACTGTAGTTGGAGTCGTTGTGTAATCTGTTGTTATAACAGTTGTCTCTGTGGTTACTTCTGTTATATATGTAGTTTCAGTCGCATCAGTTTCTACAAAGATATCCAAAACTGTTGAACATATTTCTAATGTCGGGAAATAAGTATCGAAGAAATAAACAAGGAAATCTTCTGGTTTGGTACTTACCGCACAGATATAGATGTAATTATGGTCATTGTGTAGTTGTTGAGGTGCGTTTGCAAATGGATTGTCATTTACCCACCATTTGGTTTCACCATTACCTACACGTGTGAAATGGGCATATCCCATACTTCCATCAGACGCCTCGAAATTGTCATCTGTTGAGACATTATAATCGTATATGACAATAGGTGCAGTTGGATCTGCAAGAATGACATCAGAGATTTTGACATTCGGGTGTTCATATGGTATACCATTTGAGATTTCAAAAATCTCCGAATAAGGATTTGCAATAGTTGATAGATAGATGTCATTGTTTGTTACTGTTGGCAGAGGATCACCTGCGTCTTCAATTACGTAGAAGACGTGTTGATCTATCTCCCAAAGAAGTTGAACTTCATCAATTGTATCCCCCACAGCTGGGAGTTGATATTCTGCAGCTATGACTGTCAGATAGTGTACTCCTTTTTCTAAAGAGAGAGTAAAGGATTGATTAGTATCTGAAGTAGAATCAGGCATGAAACTAGAAAGTCCTAATGGCATATCATCAATATAAACACACAGTGATCCATAAAGTCTAGTTTCAAGAAAATGCTCCTCAAGATCCCCATACTTTCCAAAATCAACTTCTCTTGAATCCCACCAAAATTGTGGTTGTCTTCCAAGTCCATAACATTGATAATTATATCCATAAAAATTTTCAACAAAACACACATTATGATAGAAAGCAAAATGAAAAGTTGGATCTTCATTAAGAACAACGGTGGTATTAGTATTATCTAAATCGATTTCAACATCGAATTCATCTAAGTAAGAAGATTTTATCATGAAATCAAGTTCAATCTCATACAAAGGTTCAACATCCGTTTGTTGTGTTGGTAGAAAAGAAATAGCAGTAATTAATATTAAGAGTGATAGAAAAAGTATTTTTCTACTCATATTGTCACCTTTTAGCATACTTCGAATAGTATACTAGAGTAGCTTTCTTATTCCAATATTTGAGTTTTGCTATCAAAAATATTTCAATAAAATGGAATTAAAAAAGAATGAAAATCAGAGAAAAATCAAATCAAATCTTTTGATACCATAGAAATTACTTCTTTTGCTTCTTCCGATAATTGCTTTCTTTTTGGTGTTAAAGCAGCATTTACCAGATTGTTCAAGATTTTTTCTCTGTTTCTATTAACAACTTCTAAAAGCGTCAAATCATCTACTGAAGTTTGTTCTTCATAGAGTTCTACTATCTCATTAGCTAAATCTTTGGTTGTGACTTTCATTGCTTTGATTATTCTTCTTTCTGAAGCAGTAATTTTTCCATCTTTCCCACAATAAGTTTTTATTGTTTCAACCATTTGATCTAAAACTTTTCAAAGTTCTATTTCCTCTTCTTCTGTAAGAGTATCTATCTCTGCATCTATATCATTGGACAATTTGTCCACCCCTTTCCAAAATTATAATGGTATAATTGATATTTAAACTTGAACTTTTGCATTACATTGAGAACAATTAGTAGAAAAAAGCTATTGAGACGAACTAAACTGTTCCATTTGCTATGTCGGAATAATCGCCAACTTTAAGGGAATGTGCTTTTAAACCCTTAACGATACTATTTGTTCCTATTACTGAATCTCTTATAACAGATCGATTGATAGTAGACTTCTCTAAAACTACTGAGTTAATAATCTCACTGTCAGATATTTCTACTCCTTCTTCAATCATAGCGTAGGGACCAATTACTGAATTAACAACTTTGCTCCCTTTGGCTATATACACAGGAGGATTTATTTGTGAGGTTTGCACATCGCCTTTAACTGCGTGAGTCACATCTGATAAATAGTGTTTGTTAACTGATAAGAGATCTTCAGGATAACCAATATCTTGACGCCAACCTTCTATTTGAGCAGCTTTTACAGAATAATTGTTATTTATTAATTCCTGAATAGCATCAGAAAGCTCATATTCTCCTCTTGCAGATGGCTTAAGCCCTGAAATCATGTTGAATATTGTAGGTGAGAAAACGTAAAAACCAGTAATCACATAATTGCTCTTAGGATTAGCTGGTTTTTCTTCTACAGAGATTACATTATCTCCATCAATTTCAACAACTCCAAACCTTTGAGGATTGGGATGTTCCTCTATATGCAGTGTTCCTGTAGCATTAGTTTCAAAATGTAAATCAATAACTTTTTTCAAATTTGCGGAAAAAAGATTATCGCCTAATAGAAGAGCAAAGTCTGTATTTATTTGGTTCTCAACTAAACTAACAGCAGCAGCTAAACCTCTTGGATGGTTTGTATGTTGGACAACATAAGATACATCTAGACCTAAATCCTCTCCTGTTTTGAAGTAATCCATGATTGCTGAACGCTGATATCCAACAACTATAATTATCTCATTTATATCTAGAACATCTCTAATGTATTCCAAAGAATGCATAAGTATTGGTTTGCCTGCAACGGGGAGTAAATGCTTGGGACGAAAACTTGTAAATGGCAATAGTCTAGACCCATAACCAGCTGCTAAAACTACCCCTTTCATTCAGACACCTTTTCTGCCACCTTGCTTTTGAATTCTATATGTTATAAACCTAGCGAAATTGGCTGTTTTCAAATGTATATTTATGAAAGAAACCTTTTAAGAATTATGCTCGAAAAAATTGGAGTTTACCTTTTTCCAACAATAACTTTTAAAATCATTAAAAGAATTCCTTCTGAACTAGAAAATCTTGGTGTTTAAATGGTTTATAATTTCTTTAAGAAAATTGGTCTAACTTTAACATTTCTTATGTTCTCATCAGCTGTAGTCTTGATACTTGCCTACCTTATCAAAGGATTTTTTGAATCTATCATTGACTGGATAGAAACACTTCAGACTATAGAAGGAAATATCACTGTTCATGTTGCGAGTATCACAATTTTGATGATTTTTACTTTTGGAATCTTACTGTATATTTTTGGAGAGTTATTTGAATTTGCTTTTGGCAGATTTCCAACAATTCTTCTTGAAAGACAAAATTATGAGTTAACAGCAGAAGATAAAGAAAAGATCACCGTTATTATTCCAGCTTACAATGAGGAAGCTACAATCAAAAAAGCAATAGAAAAAGTAAAACCCTACTGTAAAAACGTAATTGTTGTCAATGATGGTTCAGAAGATAAGACTGGTGAGATTGCAGCTGCATGTGGTGCA
>JAGLTB010000042.1 GCA_023270155.1 Candidatus Heimdallarchaeota archaeon
ATTTACTTTGCTGGACTTGATCCTATTGAAGAACCAATACCAGTTCAACCAGCACAACATTATTCGATGGGAGGAATAGCTTCAAAACCAGATGGTGATTTTTGCGAAACACCTCTTCCAGGTCTTTATGCTATTGGTGAAACTTCTTGTATTTCTGTTCATGGAGCGAACAGATTAGGAGGAAATTCGTTGCTTGAAACAGCTGTCTTCGGTCGTTTTGTTGCAAGGATGCTTTTGGAAAAAGGTAAACAAGATATTCCAGATACTGATGACTTAAGAAAAACTGAACTCCAAATTATTGAAGAGACTGAATTGTTGTTTTCAAAATGGGAAAATAATGAAGGGAAAAAACCTGTCGATATAAGGGAGAAAATGGGAGATATTCTGGACTCTAAGGTTGGAGTATATCGTAGAAGAAAAGAACTTGAGGATGCGTATAAATCAATAGTCGAACTACAAGAAGAATTCAAGGAAGTTCATGTAAAGACGAAAAAACGTCAATTCAATTATGGATTGATAAGGATACTAGAATTAAGAAATATGCTCGATATAGCTGAAGTAACAGCTTATGCAGCATTATGGAGAAAGGAAAGCAGAGGAGCCCATTATTCATTAGATTATCCAAGTAGAAATGATAAGGATTTTCTTGTTCATTCTCTAGTTTATAGAACTGAGGAAGGATTGGAACTCATGACTAAACCTGTTAAGACAGGTATGTTTGAAATAAAGGAGCGTGTTTATTAATGACAGAAACACAGAACTTTCTCATATTTAGAAAGAGCTCTGATGATAAAGAATCCAGATATGAAAGATTTGTAATCCCTTTAACAAAGGGGATGACAATTCTTGAAGCTCTTTTCTATATTCAAGATCACATTGATTCTTCACTTGCTTTCAGATATTCTTGTAGAGGAGCAATATGTGGTTCTTGCTCAATGACCATAGATAAAGTTCCTATGTTAGCTTGCAGAACACAAGTTTCATTAGTTAAAACCTCAAAGAAACCTCCAAAGCTTCCCAAATTTAATTTCGGTCAGAAGTCTGATTGGGATAAAGAAAATGAAATCCTAATTGAACCTTTACCTAACATGATGGTTAGAAAAGATTTAGTGGTTGATATGAAACCATTCTGGAGGTTCTATAAGGAAGTAAAACCGTTTTTCACAAAAAAATGGAAAGATATACAACCAGAGAAGAAACAGAAAGTGAAGGAATCTAATGCGATTGAGCATTTAGTTTATTGCATTCTCTGTGGTTTATGTTGGTCATGTCCAGTTAATGCAAAGAATGAAAATTATTTAGGTCCTGCTCAATTAGCAAAATCGTACAGATTCATTTCTGATACAAGAGTAACTTCAAAACCTAGGAAAGCCATTCTTGAAAGAGTCTCAAAGAAGGACGCAGTTCCTGCATGCAAGCAATATTTTGTGTGTAACAGAGTATGTCCAAAGGGAGTAAGACCAGGTACAGCAATTAAACACATAAGAGATAAGTGGTTGGAAAATGAAAAATAATACTCGAAAGGAGAAAGATATCTTAGGAGAATTAGAGATTCCTGATGATGTTTATTGGGGTATTAGCACTCAAAGAGCTATAAACAATTTTCAAATAAGTGGAAAAACTTTTTCGTACTCATTTATTCATTCATTAGCTTTGGTGAAAAAAGCTTGCTTATTAGCAAATATGGAATTAAAATTGATTGAACAAGAGTTAGGAGAGAAAATTCTTGAAACTTTAGATGATATGATTCTTGAGGACAAGTTCCTTGACCAATTCCCTCTTGATGTTTTTCAGTCTGGTTCCGGTACTCAAACAAATATGAATATGAATGAAGTAGTTTCAAATATAACAAATGAAAAATTAGGTCGTAAGAAGGGTGGTAAAGAACCTGTTCACCCTAATGATCATGTAAATAGAAGTCAATCTTCTAATGATGTTATTCCAACTACTATGCATCTATCTACAATCCACGTTCTTCAGAAAATTTTACTTCCAGTAATTAGGAACACAATACTTGTTTTAACATTCAAAATCGATGAATTCAAGGATATCATAAAGGTAAGTAGAACTCATCTTCAAGATGCAGTACCAATTCCTCTTTCCTTGGAATTTGAAGTTTATAAAAAACAACTAGAAATTTCTGAAAAAAGAATATTCGATTCTTTTGAGGAACTACTCAATATTTCACTAGGTGGAACAGCTGTAGGTACTGGTATTAATGCTCCCAAGAATTTTTCAGAACTTGCAATCAAACATCTTTCAAAAATTACTGGATTTTCTTTCACACGGAATCCAGTTCAAGCAGAAGGAATCTCGTCTCATAATGCAATAGTCAATATTAGCGGAATTCTAAAAGCACTTGCTTTATCTCTTATGAATATGGCAAACGACATTAGATGGATGGGAAGCGGTCCAAGAGCAGGTTTAGGAGAATTATTTCTACCGGAAAACGAGCCTGGATCTTCGATAATGCCAGGAAAGATTAATCCAACTCAAGCAGAAATGTTAATTCAAGTTTGCATACAAGTAATTGGTAATGATTCTATTATCACGATGGCAGAGGGATATGGAAATGTTTTGGATCTTAATGTTGCAAAGCCTATTATGATCGTCAGTCTTCTTGAAAGTATAGATCTATTATCAAACGCTATCTCTTCCTTTAGTGATTTTTGTTTGTATGGGTTGAAACCTAACAAAGAAAGAATCGAACAGCTCTTGGAGCTAAATCTTATGGTTGTTACAAATCTCTCCAAAGAAGTAGGATATGATAAAGCTTCTGAAATCGCAAAAGAAGCATATAGAACAGGAAAAACAATAAAGGAAATTGTAAGAGAGATGAATTTAGATATTGATGTAGAAGAAATTCTAGATCCTAAGAAGATGATATAATTATCAAACTTTTTCCATAACTAAATCAAATCAAATAAATTATTGAACTAGTTTTTCTTTGATATATTTAATGCAGGCTTCTTTAGTGTTAGGAATCTCTTCTTTCATTATAGCAACAGTAAGAATTAGTTTTATTTCTCCAATTTCTCTATCTTTGAAACCAAATTTTTCTTCTATTTCATTGCCATCAAGTTTCGGTACAACATGAATTAACTCCTTTTTACTATTCATCTTTCTTAATTTTTCAATAAACGCTTCTATTTGAATAGGAGATGTTCTTGTTTTATTCTCTGCTGAAGTAAGTAGAATCAGATTTTCTAGGAAGGGGTCAACAGATCTTAAGAAAAGTCTCATTTCCAAAATTGAAGAATGAAAATCTAGTAAATTTATCACAGAATCTTTATGCTTAACATACAGTAAAATCTCATTAATTTCCTTGTTGGAAAAAGTAAATTTCTTAAGTAAATTCTTTACTTCTGCGATTTTAATTATTTCGAGTCTTTTCTCATTATAAAGAAAAGAATCCTCTACCTGCAACTCCATGAAAACTACAGATAGTAAAACCGAACTATCTTTTATATTCTGTTCTTTCAAAAATTGAAATTTGTACTCGATTTTTTCCCATAAGTTTGAAAAACGAGATATATTTTCATCAAGATCAATATTTGGAATCTCTGGAAAAAGTGCGGTAAGAATGCCTAAGTGTTTCATTAAATTGAATGCTTTTGAAGGATCAGATACAAGGGAAGTTTTTAGTTCATTTAGAATTCTTTCATGTGGAACTTCTGCCAGATTATCAGCATGTTCTTTAATTCCTTCAACAACTTTATCAGTAATCGAAAAATCAAGCTTTGATGCAAATCTAATCGCTCTAATCATTCTTAAATAATCTTCATTGAAAACTATTGAGGGTTCTCTTGTGGTTTGTAGAATCTTATTCTCTAAATCCTTTTTACCATCAAATACATCAATATATTTGTTACCAAACAAGACAAAAGTGTTAATGGTGAAATCTCTTCTACTTAAATCTTCAATCAATGAAGCTTTTTCCACTTTTGGAACTCTAGATGGAAACTCATACACCTCTTTTCTGGCTTCGTTAAACTCAAAAACTGTACCATCAGGGAATCTAATCTGAGTAGTTAATGTTTGATTATTCATTTTTCCTACTTTCCCATCCATTTCTTTTGCGATTGTTTGAGTTAAATCCTGCATATCTCCTTTGAGAATTATGAAATCCACATCTTGGCTTGGATTCTCTAAAAGCAAATCTCTAACAAATCCTCCAACGATTCCAATAGAGCAATTTAGGTTTTTAGAAATCTCTTTGATAGATTTAATTTTTGTCAGGACTCTTTCATCTATTTTTTCAAGAATTAAATTGTCGATATGATGAACAGATGCTTCAAATCCTGAATTCCTTAACTCTTCAACAAAGAATGTTAAGTCATCATCATCATTAACTATCAAAGCTACCAAGTAAAGTATTCTTTTAGCCAATTTAAGCTTATTTCTAATCCTAGTCTATCTAATTTTTTACTCAATTTTCAGTAAATTTGATTTCTAAATATTTTTAAGACTGGAAGTACAATTTATTCTTGATAGAGTGTAAGAGTGTTGGGCAATGTCGTTTGATAGTGTATTACTTAGTTTTGAAAATGCTTTATGGTATATTGCAATAGGATTGTTAATTTCAGGTGGTATCTTAGTTGTACTTTCTGTAATTCTGAATTTTGAGAGTTTTACTCATGCTTTTGGAATAGGGGATCATGATGTAGCAGCTCATGACATAGGAACTGGAGATCATGATATTGGTGCGGCTGATCATGATATTAGTGTTATTGATCATGACATTGGAGTAGACCACGACATTGCAGTTGATCATGACATCGGAGTAGACCACGACATTGCAGTTGATCATGACATCGGAGTAGACCACGATGTTAGTGTAATAGATAAAGATATTTCGATTGATAAAGATCTTTCTGAAGTGCATCCAGATGGATTTAAAGATACAACTCACACATCAGCACCAATTTTTCTTTTACTATCAACTTATTTTCTGATGTTTGGTATTCTAGGATTATCAACTTTACAAGTTCCTTCATCAAGTATTGGAATCCGAATTTTTAGAATTCTCATAATTTTCGTTTCTCCTTATCTACTTGCAGTAGCTATAACATACATCTGGAGAAGAATATCTAAAACAACTGTAAAACCATTAAAAAGAGGAGTAGAATTAGTTGGAGAAATGGGCACTGTTTATGTTCCTGTTGATAATCAAGGAGGACAAATCCATGTGGATTTGGGAGAAGGTCTTGGAGTTCAGAAACTTCATGCTAAAAGCTTCGATTATCACAAAAGATTCGAGAGAGAAGAGGAAGTTAGAATTGTTGCAGTAAAGAATAGAGTATACCTTGTCGACACTCCTTGAAGCACCCAAATTTCGCACTTTTGTTTAGATACCTTAAAAAGCCCCCATTACTAAAATTTACACACCACAGAAATGAGGGTATTGAAAAAAGATGGTTAATGCATTAGTTTGGATCCCTGTTGGAGTAGT
>JAGLTB010000043.1 GCA_023270155.1 Candidatus Heimdallarchaeota archaeon
ATCAAAGCTGGAATAGGTGGAAAAGCAGTTGTTATGCCATTAATAGATGAGGTTAGAGTTATACCAGTAACAACAAATTCTACCTTTTTGGAAGCAAAGGAGAAAGTGCTTTCTAGAGAATTCCAAGAAATATCGGTTACTGCTTTTGTATTTTGGCGAGTAATAGATCCTGAAGTTGCTTTTTCTAGAACATCTTGGGACAAGTCATCAGTAGCATACGTTGAGAATATTATTAAAAATGCCGCTGAAAGTATCATTCGTACAACTTGTGCTAACATGGCTTTAGAGAAAATCATTCGAGACAGACAAGCTATTATTGAAGCTGTAACTAAGGAACTCCACTCATTAACTGCTGACTGGGGATTAATTATAGAAAGCTGTGAGATTAGAGATATAGAAATTATAGATCCAAACCTTAAATCTAATGTTTCAGCAATTATGAAAATTGAACAGGAGAAATTAGCTCGACTTAAAAGTGCAGAGATGCAAGAAATCACTCAATTAAGAGATTTAGAAGTAAGTCGAAAAGTTGGTATTGAACAACAAGAAGTTAATCTCGATGTTGAATCAAAGGAGAAAGATAAAGAGATAAAGGTTCAAGAATTAGAGAGAAAAAGAACAGAAGTAGAAGCACTTACATATCAGACTAAAGTCGAAATTGAAGCTGATGCAAATGCTGAGCAAATTAAAAAACTTGCAGATGCTAAACAATTCGAAATGGTAGCAAGAGCGAGAGGCGAAGCTGCGGCTATTAGAGAAGCTAAAATGGCAGAGGCTGAAGGTATTCTGAGAAGAATTGAAGCTCTAGCAAAAGCGGATACACGTTTATTCCAGGAGATGATAATTGAAAAGCTTCCTGAAATATACCAGAATCTGGAAATTGATAGGTTGATTGTCACTGGCAATAAAGATGACGCATTTTCTACAATTGCAAATTCTATACTTCCATTCTTACAGGTTATTCCAGAACTTGCTAAAAAGACCGAATTACAATCTAAAAAGAAGAACTAATTTTCTCCCTCTTTTTTATTTTAAGTCTTTTGAAGACTAACAAAACCATTATCCATCCCTATGTATTTCATTCTTGATAGTCCATAATGTCTAAGTTTTGCTAGATGATCATCTTTTATCAAATTATACTCATACTGTTCATGAATGCTCATTGCCCAATCAAGGGAAAGATTTAGATTTGGAATGAATGTTAGAGTAAGATAACCTTCTTGACTTAAAGTGGTTTGGATTAAGTTAATGTACTCTTTCATGTGGTCCTTAAAAACAAATGAAGAACCCATAAAAATATCCACACAATCTTTTAACATCTCTACTTGTAATTCATCTCTCTCAAAGAATTCAACATTATAAACTTCATACAGATCCTGAACAACTTTGCATCGATAAAGAGAATTTTGAGGTTCAACACTTAACACCATCACATTATTTGCGAAATGATTAGCTAGATGAAGTGCATCATATCCTGATCCACCACCCCAATTTAGAATCGTTAATGTATCTTTTACATCAAACAAAGGTAATCTTTGTGATAAATTGGTATAAAAAACTTCGCGAAGATGGAAGAAGAATTCAGATCCATAGAGTGAATCTTGAGTTAGAATTAAATCATTATCATCTAATTTTCCTTGTTCTCCCTTTAATATTGCTTTATACTTCTGAACTAGTTTATCAAGAAGTGCATTGAATGGTTTTTGAACAGTTTCTGATGCTTGTTCAACCTCTGTTTCCAGAGTTTCTTCTAGATATTCTCGACGAGGGGAATCTGCATAAAATTCTCCTTGTTTAGTTATTAGTTCTTGTTCTGCTAACAAATCAAATATACAGAAAAACTCATCCTCTAAGGAATTGAAATTTAGCATATGAAAAATTTCTTCAGGTGATCTAGGTCTATTCAAAATCTCAAAAACACCAAGTTCTCTCAGCATTTTAGATGCTTTCACAGTTGAAAGCTTCGTTAACATATCTAGGTTTTCTTTAACTTTTTCTTCTGTTGAATCTATTGATAATGAAAATGTACTCAATTTATTGCACCGATTCTTTGTTTCTACTGCGTATAATAAAATATTACAACTATCGAATTTAATATTTCTTATAGTTTTTCACCTGTTATTGTTAAACTAGTTAGAAAATTACTAAGGAAAATGTGTTTTGAGTTATTTTCTATATACATCAACAAGTTTTCTTGATTTAAGAAATATCACAAATTCTACAACTGATGAGACAGGAACTGAAAGATCTTGACCGATAGCATAGATTGAATGACCTCCTTTGAACAAATCCAAATTTTCCGAAAATAATTGGAAATTCCTTTCAAGAGTAATCCATCCTTTTTGTTGGATGTTTTCTGGACGTTCAGATAGTTCTGGATGGTCTTCTTCTGCATGAATTATTAAATCAACGATTTCTGAAATAATATGCTTTTTTGGTTGTCTTGAAATATTTTTATCCAAGTACAAGATAGCCTCTTGAGTTGAAATTGTTTTTGTTTCACCTGCTACATTGATATAAGAATTAAAAAGATAGGTAAACCAATCATCAATATATGAATAGTTAATCTTACTATGAGGTTTTTTTGCTCCAATCATTATCGCTTCTTTTTCTTTATGTTTGTAAACCAGAAGCTCTAATCCTTTATAATACAGACTTATTAGATCTCCTTCCTTTAATTCAGCTTCGCTTTTCTGTATATCAATAAATTTGAATAAGTGAGAGAGATCCATTTTTTTCTCAGCTATAATCTTTGGAAAGAATCTACCATCAATAGTCCCTTTATGATATTGGATAAATATAAATCCGTAAAAATTATTGAACTCCGTCCCTGTTATTACAGAGTTGTCATCGATTGAGAGTCCTTTAGTTACATTCCCCACTCTAGCAGAATAAGGAATTTTTACTGATTCAATTTTTTCTGAATCGATTAGATGTTTTACAGCATCATCAAAGATTTTGGGATCACCTTGAGTTCTTTCAGAGAGCGATCTTGCATATTTGGTTAGTTTGTCTAGATCAGCTGTTGGAACACAAATAAAGAGTAAAACGACAATATTTTCCACTTCTTCTTGAAATGTAGTAAATCTTCCAAGCACTATACGTTCATCTAAGCTTGTTATTACATCAGCATTTGTTCTTGCAAAACCAGTATATATTTCACTTAGAGAGCTCACATCTTTCAGTTTATCCCCAAAATTAGAGCGAGACAATTCTTTTAGAAAGCATACAGGACCATAGATTATATCAAACATTATTACAGAGATTACTTTGATACCTAAATCTCTTAGAAAAGGAACATGAAATGGTGAGATTTCTAACTCATGATATTTCTCTTCTGTACTGATATGAACCACCCAGTCTCAATGATAGTATAGTTTAGTTGCTTTCTAATTGAACAATTCTGCTCAAATATTATCTGACTTTATCAGTTTTAAACTGACTCATAGTTCTACTGCAAAACAGTGTGCAAAAACCTCAAAGAATTTATTCTAGTCATACAAATTTGCCCTTTCTTCTTCTAGAATAGGAACAAGTTCATTGATAACATCAAAATCACAATTATCAAGATATTCTTTTGATGTTTTCCAGAAATCATCGAATAAAACAGAATGGTAACCTAATGACTCATATGACAAAGCTTGAATTAAAACTTCTAACTTATCCACATAAGAAACAAATTTCGATTCAATTGATTCTTTATTTTGCAAATCATCAAACATCTCTTTCCATCTGCTCTTTACATCTTCATTAGTTATTAAAGAAAGAAGCTCAGTACTAGCTGAAGTTAAAACTTGATTTTTGAATTCTTGATACTTATCTTTGCCTAGGAGGATTGCAAGTTGTCTGTCAAAATCTTGATACTTACATTCAGGAAGATCATGAATAATAGCAACTCTCATAACTAGTTCTGTATTGAGTTCTTTTTCAGGATGAATTGTATTGTGAAGGTCACTTAATAATAAAGATAACATAGCAGTATTATAGGCATGATCAGCAATGCTTTCCACATCTGAGAGAGGAATACCAACTCTGATCCACCCTTGTCTTGGTAACTTCTTCAATTGAATAGCGCTTTGTATAAATCCGTATATCAGCTGGTATAACTCGTCCACTTCACTCGTCTCTATCAAGTCTGTCGTGAAAATGAAGGAAATTGATTATTAAAAAACATCGATGGGGGTAATCGGTATAGGCAATTTGAGTAAGAAAAAAAGGAGTTTGACTTACAAGAATTTCTTGAGAAAACTCCATTGTCTATCTGTATCAAACTCTAGATTTTGTAACTGCTCTTTAGTCATTGATTTTGTTCTACCTTGTAAACTCGACCAATCTGTTATTGGTAATCTATTTTCCTTATCAACGTATTTCTGACTAGGTCGACTAATTATTGCTTGCCCTGTATCGCGATCCCATTCAAATAAAGGCCAGATTCCGGTTTGAACAGCTAATCGAGCTATTTTGATGGAATCAGCTGAATCAGATCTCCAGTTTGGAGGACATGGTGAATCAATTTGCATAAACTTGAATCCTTCCATTGAAATAGCTTTTTTGAATTTTGTTACTAAATCTTCCATATAAGCAACAGTAGCTGTGGCTACATATCTAGCGTTATTAGCCATCAGTATGAAAGGAACCATTTTTCGAGGAGTAGTGTTTCCTTGTGGAGTAGTAGCTGTTATGGCTCCAATCATCGTATCTCCACTTCTTTGTCCCCCTGTATTTCCATAAACGTTATTTGAATACATGACATGCAGAATATTTTCTTGACGATCACAAGCACCTATTTCTGTTGCAATTCCGATATCAGCACCAGAACCATCTCCTCCCCATACAACTACTTTAACGTCCTCTTTTCCTTTCATCTTCATTGCACGTTGAACACCAGAAGCAACAGCATCACTTGCAGCAAAAGCAGTATTGATTGTTGGAACATTAAATGAAGCTCCTTTACCTCCTCCTTGATATACACTAGCGCAACTTGCAGGTACTACTAAAATCACTTTATCTGCAACAGATCCAATTGCATGTCTAAATGCGAGTGCGGAACCACATCCAGCACAAGCAAAATGACCTTTTAATAATGCTTTTTTGGGTATATTCAATAAATCCTTTTGAGTTACTTTCATTTCATATCACTCCTTTAACACTTCCTTTGCAGTAGCAGTGATCTTTGTATAAGGAACATCTTCTCCACCAAGACCCATGATTCTTCCTTCAACTGGTGTGTCAATATTATTTCTTTTTAGCACTGCTTCTGTTTCTATTCGAAGTTGTCCATCATGTCCAAAACTTACTGATCGATCAATAACGAGGAATTTGTTATTTTTCTTAGCAAATTCAGCTATATCTTTTTCAGGGAACGGTCTGAAGGTTCTGATTCTTAATTCATTGACGCTTAATCCTTCTTCTTTTAGTAGATCAACAGCATCCTGGGTTTCTTCAGCAATAGTTCCCATTGAAACAATAGTTAAATCAGCTACATCGTCTCCATATACCTCAACTAAACCATTTCCATATGTTCTACCGAAGTATTCACCAAATTCCTTATTCATATTAACAATCTTTTTCTTTGCTCTTTCCATAGCTTCCATCAAATCTTTTCTATCTTTGTTGAATTTTTCGGGACCCACTAAACCTCCGAAAATCCATGGGTTTTCAGTATCAACTTCTATTACAGGATCACTGTATTCTCCAACAAAATTGAAAGAATCCTCAGCATTTGGAAGATTAACTTGTGCGGTTGTATGACTGATTACAAAACCATCTAAACAAGGCATAAAAGGTAGTGCAATCTTTTTGTCTTCAGCTATTCTAAATCCTTGGAGAACAGTATCAAAAACTTCTTGGTTGTTTTTTGTATAGATTTGTATCCATCCAGCATCTCTGAAAGCCATTGAATCTTGTAAATCTTGATAAATTGACCATCCTGGTGCTAAACAGCGATTTACTACTGGCATTACAATAGGCAATCTTCCGTACCCACTCCAAAAAACATTCTCAGCCATGTATAGTAAACCTTGTGATGAGGTTGCAGTAAAGGTTCGAACTCCACTCCATGCTGCACCCATACAAGCAGCTAAAGCTGAATGTTCACTTTCTACTATTACAAATTCTGCATCAAGTTTCCCTTCATCAACATATTGGCTTAGTTTCTCGATAATTGTTGTTTGAGGTGTGATGGGATAAACTGCAATTACTTTAGGTTTTGCATAAAGAGCTGCATATGCTGCTGCATCATTACCTGTCATTGATTTTTTATCAAATTGTACTACCAATTTAGTCACCTTCCAAAACCATGGTTATTGCCTCTTTTGGGCATTCTTCAGCACAAATACCGCATCCTTTACAGTATTCATAATCATAACTAATCGCTTGATCTTTTTCCCTATCTGCTCTGTAGATTGCATTATCTGGACAGAACTTCCAACAGATATTGCATCTTATACATAACTCAGGATCTACAACAGGTTTTAGTGTTCGCCAGTCGCCTGTTCTTCCAGCAGATCCTTCCATTGGGGGCAATATTGGCGAACTTGGTCCTTCTGTCATGCAATAACCACCTTTGTTTCTTCAAAAGCTCTTTTCGCTGCTTCAACGTTCTTTGGGGCTCTTTTCTCTCCCCAGAATTCTTGTATTGCTTTTACTAGATTCTCTATACTTACTATTTCTGTTCCTTTTGCAAAAGCTCCTAACATTGTCATATTCACCAATGTAAATCCACTGAGTACTAAACCTAATTCCTGTGAGATTCTTGTTGCATCGACAAGAGCAATCTTTCTTCCTGAACCTTTAAACTGTTCCGGAATTTTAGTGCAATTAACAATCACAACACCATCCTTACTCACTTTCTCAAAATCGATTCTATCAATGAGAGATTCGTCTAAAACAAGAGCATGATCAGCATCATACACAGGACTGTGTAATCTTATAGGTTTGTTATCAAATCGGACATAAGCTTCAACTGCAGCTCCTCTTCTTTCTGAGCCATATTTCGGAATAGCTTGTGAATAGCCGAATTTGTCTTCATGCATTGCAGCATCTGCTAGTATTTTAGCACCGGTGACTCCCCCTGATCCACCTCTACTAATTTGAATGATTTCTATCATTAACTCTACCTTATCTTTGCTGTTGTTCGGTTTTTTTTTCATTTAATATAATAGTTTAGGTATCTCATTGAAATATGAGAATCCCTTGAGAACCTCTTGTAATCGGCAATGGTAAAAAAAATGTTCTTTTATATTCCAGTAATTTTACAATATTGTCTTTAGAAAAACGGATATTTGACATATGTAAAAAACGGTTAAAAAATGGTTGAAATTACATGTGGTTTTGATTACCCTGATTTTAAAACATTGAAAATAGATAGCAATCCTTCATATTTTCTTATCTGTGCTCCTTTGCTACAGATTAAACTCAGAGTTTCAGATTCAATTTCTGTAAAAGGACCAACCCTAGTTATCACATCAACATTTGCATCGTGTCTACGTTTTAATCCTGATAAACCTAACATAACATTTGGTCCTCTAAACTCTATAACATCCAAACCTGCAAAACCTGCAATCTCTTGAGGTGTGGATATTCCCAATTTGTGGATTGTTTCCTTTGTTGCATATTTTCGAAGAAGAAGGGCATTAACCTTAACTTCTTCAAAGTTCTCAAAAACTACTGATAGTTTTTTCGTTATAAACTTCAGTCTTGTATCCTTTTCCATTGGCCAGTATGTAGCAGCACCTAGTTCAGGAAAGATTGAAATTACTATTTGTTTCTCAAGAGGAATGAAAAGAAATTTCTTGAAATCACTTGATTGTTCAAAGGACATGGCACAAAGATAGTGCAAGGGTGAAGAAGAAAGTTTAGTCATATAAATATTTGAGAATTGAACTTCGAAATCCTTTGCTAACTCTTTTCCTGTTTTCAGAAGCTCATTCTTTAATTTAGTAGAAGTGTCAAACTTCTTAGTAGGAGTAAATGAAAAGAGTCTCTGGTATTCATTGAAGAATAACTTTTCCATGGATTTAGACCATGCCTTTCTTATCTTAGAAACAGTGGTTATTTTCTGATGAATTTCATAGAGCAGTTTGTCAATGAGTTCTTCATCAGATAATTTCATTGTTTTCTTATCTGTAGCAGCTAATGTAGATAGGATATCTTTTCTTGTTAAATAGTTGACAAAGATCGTTCTTCCCATTCAAACCACAAATAAGGATGTTTTGAGATTAGTTTAAGCTAAGCTTGTTGTGTTCTACGTTAAACTGATTATTTAACTTTTTCATAGATTTGATGGAAGAAAGAGAAATAATTTCTGAAATAGATTCTAGAAGATTACATTAGTCTTGAGTAATATCATTTGTATCTCAAAAGCAATCAAAAGAACATTAATCACAGAAATCAGGACACCTGTTTTCCAGTCTTTTCTCTCCGACATTTCTACATAGAGAAAGAACCAAATTAAAGTTAAAAGTGTAATAATTCCAAAGAATACAACCATGAATGTAAGAAAACCACCAGTGAATATTCCGCTATAAGGTGTATATGCCATTTTTTGTCCTCTTGAACTTTCTGACCGTGTGTTTCATAATAATTTAAAAAACTTTGCCATTTCGTCTTTATTTACTCGGGTATGAAGTAATCGTCTTTGATTTTTCCTTTGATGTTCTTCTTTTTCTGATACATCGGGATAATCTTTCTAATATTATCGATATCAAAACCTGTTTTCTCTGCTAAGTCTTCAAGACTGAATTTTTCACCAGCACTTATGGCATGTTCAATCTGATATTTTGGTGTATCTTCTTCCTTAAATTCACCCTTAGTTTTGCCTTTAGCACCTGTTTTACTTTTTCCACAACTTGGGCAAGTCCACGAAGCCATTCTTGTTATTGTTACATTACCGTTTTTATCCGGCATTGGACTAACAAAATTCCATTCCTTGTTAGTTGGAACTTCAAGAGGTTGCCATGTGTTACCACATTTGCATTTAATTGGTTTCTTCTTAGCCATAATACTCAAGATGATTTTTATCCTCAAAGTTAAAATCTTTTCGATGGTGAAACTCTTTTCTTATGTTTCTTTCTCTCGCAAAGCTAGTTTTATAAGCTAAAGATTGGAGAAAATAGCAGAAATCTTAATTTGAAAATGTTAAAGAATGTTTGTTTTAACATTAACCTATAGAATGAATTTAAGACAGTGAGTTAACATGAAGTGCCTTGCTTGTTGGGAACCAATTTCAGAAGAAGACAAAATTTGTCCTCATTGTGGTACAGATCAAGATAACGCTAAAGATTATTTAACATTAGCACTAATGAAACAACAAAAAAACAAAATCGAAGTTCCTGAAAAAACTAAGGTTCTAGAATTCATCTATAAAGTAGATCCTGAAGTAAGAGAAGAAATCACTGTTTCGTCATCAGTTTCAATACCAACACCTCCTTCTTCGTCGGAATCTCAAACAACTGCCCCAGTCTCAAAATCTCCTACTTCGCAAACTGGTTATCAACCTCAAGTACCTTCATGGTTAGGAACACCAAGTGCTAAAACTTTATCTGAAACTCCAGAAGTTACAGCTAAAAAACCAAAACCAAAAACCAAACCAAAGGAAAAAACGTTAATCTGTCCAAACTGTGAAAAAGAAGCTCCTTTGAGAAAATTTTGCAAGCATTGTGGCAATCCTTTACAAAAGGAGTGCCCGAATTGTAATAAATTCAATTCAATAAAAGCTAAATTCTGCACAAAGTGTGGTCACGATATAGCAACATCCTCCAAAGATGAAGAAAATAAAAAAACATAAACCAGATGGAATAATTTTCGTGATTTTTAATGAAACTTCCTAAGCCCTACATTGCTATTCTCTACAATTGGAATAAAGATAAGTTATCTACAAATATTGCTTATTTTCTTCTTAAAGGTAAAAAGGACAAAATTTCATTAATAAACACAAGATTGCAGTTTGTCTATGAGAAAGACTATCTCAGGGTTTACAAATATTTGAAAATTGGTAAGAGCTCAAATATTTATGTTCGACCACGAACTGCTACTGAACATCTCAAAGAAGCGGATTATCTATTGATTCCAGATACTGATTTTCCTTGGGATAATAAGTCATTTTTAGAATACTGTAAAGCTTTCAAAATCTCAAAACCTAGAATAGCTAAGATTTGTTGGTACTGTTTGTCTAGAAGATCAAAATGGACTACACTTGAAGAAGATTCTATCAAATTCAAAGATCACAGAATCTGTGATTATTGTAGTAAATCAGAGCTTGTTCAAGAGCTTCAGAGAAGCAATCTTGTTGTTTCAGGAGGACTTACGAAATTCTTTCAGCAACAAGCAGAAAGAGAAGGACAGCTTGATTTTGTGCTTGAAAATATTTCTTTAGGTACAGAACAGGATCCTATTAGAAATCCAGATTCAACACTATATGATATAATTCCTGCAAAGAAATCCGAGAAAATTACTAAGGTTAAAGATATAGAGAAGCTTCCAGCAGAACTCAAAGAATTACTGGTAACGGATGGAATAAAGAATCTTTTACCAATTCAGGAAAAAGCTATAGAGGGAGGATTGCTTGAAAACAAGGATCTACTCATTGTCGCTGGAACCACATCTGGAAAAACCTTAATTGCTGAATTAGCTGGCATCCCTAAAGCTTTGAAGAAAAAGAAGTTCATTTATTTATCTCCATTAGTAGCCCTCACTAATCAGAAATATGAGCAATTTAAAAGACGATATAGAAACATCGGTCTCAAAACCGCTATACGTGTTGGAATGAGTCGAATCAAAGTTGAGGGAGAGTTTTCTCCCATCATTGATGATAATTTAACTAAATCTGATATAATTGTTGCAACATATGAAGCATTTGATTTCTTATTGAGAGATAATCGACGTAATTTAATTGGAAATGTTGGTGTGATTGTTATTGATGAAGTTCAAATGTTGGTAGCAAAAGAGAGAGGGTTCAGATTAAATGGACTTATTGCCAGATTAAAAGCTCTCTTCCCAGGTGCGCAGTTTATCTATCTTTCAGCAACTATAGGTAATACGAAAGGATTAGCTGAGGATTTATCAGCTGATTCCATTGAATATCTGGATCGACCAATTCTATTGGAAAGACATGCTATCATAACAGAAAATGAAGGAGACAGATTTGAATATTTGTTTAAGCTTTGTAAAAATGAAGAAAAAATAAAATCAAGCACAGGCTATCAAGGTCAATCCCTTGTCTTTACAAATTCAAGAAGAAACTGTGAAAGCCTTGCAAGGAAACTAAGAAACAAGGGAGTAAAAGCATCTCATTATCATGCAGGTTTAACTTTTAGTAAAAGGAAAATGGTAGAGAGAGGTTTTGAAAAAGGAAAATTTTCAACAGTAGTAACGACAATTGCTTTAGGTGCAGGAGTTGACTTTCCAGCATCCATGGTTATCTTTGAAAATTTAGCAATGGGTATTGAATGGTTATCAGTTGCAGAATTTCACCAAATGTTAGGAAGAGCTGGACGATTAGGTTTTCATGATAAGGGGAAAGTGTTTTTACTTGTTGAACCTGGAAGAAAAATCTATGCAGGGCAGAAAGAAACTGAAGAACAAGTAGCATTTGAACTCCTGACAAAACCTATTGAAGATGTTGACCCTTTTCTCGAAACGATTCAAGAAGAAGAAGAAGTGTTAGCAACTGTTGTTGCTTTTAAAGAAGTAAGTATTTCAGATGATAAAATGATCTTTGCAAATATCTTAGGAAGATCTAATCCATTGCGAGATAATATGAATGCTCTGAAGAAAATGGATATGATCTATACAGAAAATAAGATAATTTATCCAACAAAATTGGGAAAAGCTGCTTCTCTCTCATTTTTAGCTCCTTCGTATGCTCTGAGATTAGTTCAAGAGATTAGGAGACAGAAGAGTAAGGGATTTTCAGATGATTTTGCATTTGATTTAGCAATTAAAATTCAGACTTTTAGAGCAGCTCATCTATCTCCAAAAATCCATAAAGAAATAGAACGAGTCATAAAATCCACTGTATCTACAAACATTTTTTCCGGAGCGATTCTTGATTTATATTCAGGAAATGGATGGGGAAGAAGAAAACCTACTGAACCCATATTGGAGACTTTCACAAAATGGACACAAACTTTCTTAGATTGTAAGTGTGAGGATAAACCATTTTGTGGTTGCGGGGAAGTAAATTTCTCAAAGATTATAGTTGATTTGCGTAAACAAGGATATTCTCCTTCTCGAATTGCGGAAGAAACAAGAAAACAATACAACATACAGCTTTATCCTGGTGATGTCTACTCTTGGTTAGATTCACTTGTTCATCATCTTGAAGCAGTTCAGAGATTAGCCAGCGTTCTTGAAGAAACCGATTTACAAAAATATGCAAAAGATGGTACAAAGCTTGTTGAAAGCCCTGAAATCAAGGATAAATAGTTTTATTATAGATTCGTCAAACTTATGAATATCTTTGTTTCCCATATTTATCATAGGAAGGTTACTGATATGAGTGAGAATGAAATTGAGATGGCTATGTCGGATGAAGATTTAATTATGGTTGTAGTTGGATTGGTAATATTCATCCTGTCTTTTTCAGACATAAGAACTAGTGCTTCCATTGGATTTGCAGCATATCCATCCATAATTGTATTCCTTGTAGGATGGTTTGTAGTCCGCTTCAGAAGGAGACCACTACCAAAACAAATTCATCAAACTAGATCGATCTATTTATCTCATATTAGATCCCTAAGAAATTACAACTTAATCTCTATAATTCTCTTCAATATACTTCTGTTGAGTAGATATATTCGAGCTGAAGATGAGATTAGGACAGTGTTAATCTTCAACTATATTGCATTATTTATTCTTTCAATTATAGAATTTGCGGGACACATAACAGTTACAGATAGTCTAGAAATCTTTCCTTTAATTGAAGGTGAAAGCGAAAAAGAGTTCAAGAAAAACAGATTTGAACTGCTTTATGGTACAAAATATTGGATCTGGTTGGGAATTACTTCCGCTATTGCAATTGCTGTTCATTACTCCATTTTTGCTGAGGTATTTATAGTTAGAGATGTTTTGGTTATAATTTTGCAGATTCTTTCTCTACTTGGAGGAGTGGGTGTGTTTCTATTTTTCTATTATAGAACTATGCGTTTTCAAACAATGGATGATCCGGTTATGGTTGTAAAAGCTGCTGAGTATTATGATGAATCAGATCTTAAAGATAAAAGTATCAAAGTTCTTGAAGATTATCTTAAAGAAGATAAGGGAAATGTAGCAATTTTATCAAAGTTAGCTGTACTTTATGTGCAAAAAAATAAACATAATAAAGTGCTAGAATACACCAAAAGAATTCTTGCAGAAACCGAAGAAAAATCAGTTAGTGTGCCTCATTTGATATCAAAAGCTCATCTACTCAGGGCTATAAGTCTAAAAGCTAAAGAAGATTATCAAGAAGCTTACAAAGAAATTGCAGCATCTCTTAGATATACTCCAGAAAGTGCTGCAGCTAGAAAACTCAGAAGAGATTTAAGAAAAATTCTCAAAATCAAACAACAAGAAAAGAAAGAATGACATTATTCAGCTGATTTTCTTATGTTTGCTAATGATTCTTCCTAAAACACAATAAGTTTAAATGAAAACTTCCAATTCATAGATAGATGAGACTCTGTTCTATCGATACCACTCTTAATGAGTCTGTTCAACCTAAACAGATAACGAGTGTTGTGGACACGGAAATAGCAGAAGTCAAATTTAACATTATTAAGAAAACTGGTGCTGGATTAGATAGAGCTATCCTTGAAAAATCTCATATTTTATTCATCAGTTTACCAAGAAAAAAAATAACTCAAGATCAGTACATAGAGCTTACATCATATATTGATATTGGAGGTTGTTTAGTTCTTACTTTACCTTCCCCCCCTTGGGATGATTTAGGAAGGTTCTTTGAGGAGTTTAGGAAGGAACTTGGAATTTCCTTTCAATCACACTATGTTTATGGATTACCAAAAATTCCTGTAAATACTCGTTTAATTGGTTCTAAGTTAAAAATTACACAAGCTCATGTTATTGAATATGAGAGCCAAAAGAACTTATTAAAAGAAAGAGGAATCAAGAAATATATACCACTAGCTCTAATGGACGACAAACCAGTCATCCTAGCAGGATACAAAAGACGAGGAAGGTTTGTTATTTTCAGCTCGCTAGAGATATTTAACAAGCAGAATTCTAACTATCTTACTAAGTTAATCCGATTATCTTCAAAGAAAATGGATTATTTACTCTCAACAAAAGAGGATAAAATCAAAGTAGGAGATACTAACTTCTATGTACTACTTCAGCACGCTTGTTTGGATAGTTATTTATTATCCTTATACCATTACAATTTCATGTTCTATCAGGGAGATTTTAAATTTAAGACAATCGAATATTTATTGAAGAAGATACACACTGTTATATCCAAACAGAAAATTGAAGGAAAACTTCCTGACTTATCGGAGATAGGAACATCTTTGCAATCATTAAAATTAGGTGGTTAAAACTTGCTAATGAAGAGAATATTAATCGTAACTGAACATGGGGTTCCTATTTTTGACTACGAAAAATATTCTAGGGGAGATGAGGTTTTAGTTTCAGGTTTAATCACAGCGATTCTGAGATTTATTGAAGAAACAGAGAAGGAAAAATTATCTCGTGTTCTGTTAGAAGAGAGTCAATATCTTCTAAAATCAAAAGGTTCTCTGATTTTTATATTTCAGATTTCTGATGAGATGCCCAATGAATATGCGGATTATGTAAGCGAGTGCATTTCGGAGAATTTCTATCGTAATTACAAAGAGCATTTTGAAAAGTTTACAGGAAATGTAAGTGTTTTTCAGAAGTTTCAAAGCGAATGCAGAGATATCCTCTTGCAGTGTGGAGTGGATATAGCAGATGTACTTTTTGAAGATACTGAAGGAGAAAAATTGCAAGCTTGGTGTGTATTTTCACTAGAAAATGATCCCTTGGTTGTTATGGCAAACGCACCGAATTACAACATTGATAGTTTCACAATTTTTCAAGTACTTGGAAAAAGTCTGAGAAAAGTAGCTTCATCCATGAACAATTGTAAGAAGGGCTTGTGCCATCATATTACTCATCAAGGAAATTTGATTCAGACAATAGTATTTCCTTTCGTTATCATTGTAATGGAAGCAAAAATCAAGGAATTGGAAGTAAAACGATTCCGACAATTCAAAACAAAATCTCATAAACAAATCTTAGATATATTTTCTGAATCATTTAAACCAGACAAAATTGAGATTTATAGTCGTTCATTAGTTTCTCCACTAACTAAAGAGAGTATTAGTGGTTTACATAAAACATTGAGTGATCTATTTCATGCTGCTGAAATGGGACTTGAGTATCTTTTCACTGCTCCAGTTCATATTCAAATATTTACTACACAAGAAAAATCTATAGTAGTCATTAAATTAGTCAATAGAATTCTATTTCTTGATTATAATCAACACATCACTGCTTCAGATTTATTGGAATTTACAAAAAAGATGTTTGAGAAAGAAATACTAGTTAAGGACGAAATCCCTGAAGCAGTGCTAGAAAAATCGTAGTTGCTGTAACATCAGAGATAGATCCAGGATTTATTTCTCTCTTCTGAGATGTTCGAAGATAATTATCTAATGCTTTAATTGATTCTTTTCCGTCTTGAGTAAATATTCCACCAGCTTTAATAATCTCTTTAGCTTTCTTGTTTACATCTGTTGCTATTTCATTACCAAATCTTTTGGCAATGTGTGTATCTTTCTTCTCGGAAAGCAAAGTGATATATGTTTGAGTTATTGCATTCCTAAAATTGTTATTTTCTTCATAAACCCGTTTGAATGTTGGAAATCCGCATTTTAACGAGATTTGATATCTGTGTGCTAACTCATAAAAAACCAAATCTCTTCCCTCATAGAATTTTGTATATTCAAACAGATTTGTTCTCTCATTTCTATGTATTTCTAAGAATGAATTAAAATTATCTTCTTCTTTATCAGATTGAAGTATTCTATCGGAAACACCGTTATTCAAAGCTTTTGTAAGATAAATGCAGTCCTCAGAAGTTGAGTTTTTAAGAAATTGTTCTGTTATACTAACAACATTATCCAAGTTTAACTGAGTATTTGTTTTCATACCTTCTGTTGTGAAACTGTGAGCTATCCCTAGAGTTATTGGAGCGAACATTAGTAAGGTTCCAAATATTGTGTTTCCTGAAGATCTGTACCAGGTTTTTGCTTTTTCCAGTCCAGTTTGAATTATAAATCCTAACTCCGCATCTTCGAACCAGAGATGATTATCAGCTACCAATATCCCTCTTTTGGCTAAACTGAAAATTGGAGAAAACAAACTACTTGCCCCAGCAAGGAAGTGTTCTGATTTTGTATCATCGAATTCATGAAGAAAAGATGCTCCTCCAGGTTTTGGTTCAGTTGTGTATAAAAGACTATGAGCCAAAACAGCGCTTTGAGCTATGTATAGTTGTACATCAAGAACTTTTCCTTTTACATCGTTATTATTCAATGTGAAGGGCATTCAAGTAGAATAAATGTAACGTTATTTTTAATGCATCGATTAATGACTTTATTATTCAATCGCGAAAAAATACATCTTCTTAGAAACTAGCGTTAAGTTTAATTATGTACGTGAACCTCTTTATCTTGTAATGTTTCCGAGAGGGACGTGTCTTACTTTTTTGTTTGTATCTTTAGATTTAGTATTTTTACTCTTTCGAAAAAAAGGTGAATTAGATGAACGAAAAATATAGAAGAACAGATTCCCTAGCATATGCGACGGGTTCTTTTAAAAATAACTTGGAAGATATTATTCAGAGATGGAGCGATATCGTCATAAGTATTGTAGATGTAAGTCCAAAATTAATTGAAGATATTAAGAATATAGTGAAAAACAGAACTAATGCTAGTTCAAAGAAGACTCAAATTATGTCCGTTCTTACGAATCTAGGAAAATTATTAGCTGATCTAGAGAAAGTCAATGCAGAAAATTATAGTTTAATGATAGAAATGGGTGGATTGGATTTTCCACTCAAAGGACCAAAAAAAATGATTACCGTTTGCAAGGATGAAGAAGAGGAAATAGGATTTCTTCAAACTATACTTCGAAATTTAAGCAAAACAATGACTTTCATCGAAAAAGGAGATACTGAAGAAGAACTTCTAATGAATTCCTTAAAGTCATATGAAGATGCTTTCAATCAATTTCAGGAGTTAACTGATAAAGCAATTCAACTGTTCTCTTATACGGCTGAAGAACTAGACAAAGAACATAAAAAAGCTCGAAAGTATTTGGGAATTGTATAGTTTTCCCATTTTCTTATTTTTTATATAGCGATTAATATTAAAAAGAGTTATTAGAAAGCAGAATAAACTTAATTTGATGAATAAAAACTCTAATGAGCTGTTTACAATTAAAATGACAAGAGCATTAGAAGACAATGTTTTTGCATCTGGTGTTTCCATTTTTGAGATGATGGAAATAGCAGGTAAAGTTGTGTCGGAAGAAGTCAGCAAGTACGCAAAAAAGAACTCAATAGAGAACATCGTTTTTGTATCTGGTTTTGGAAATAATGGTGGAGATGCTTTAGTTGCTGCTAAATACCTTATAGAAGAAGGTTTCAATTGTGAAATAGTTTTAGTTGGTGATAAGAAGAAATTCAATTCTCAAGCTTCTCAAAAGAATTATGAAAATTTGATAGAGATTTTACCAGAGGACAGATGGTTTAAGATAAAAAATAAAAAAAATGTAGAGACTGTTCTAAAAAATGTCAATGAGCAAACGATTATTGTAGATGCTCTATTTGGAATTGGAATCCAAGGGAAATTAAAGGAACCATACAAAACAGTTGTAGAGTTCTTGAATAATATATTTGAAGGTGACATAATATCTTTAGATATTCCTTCAGGATATAATCCTGAAATTGATAGTGAGATTTATGTAGAAAATCCTAATCTGATAATATGTCTTGGAAGGAATAAAATTAAACAAAATAATTTCGCAGAATCATCCATAATTGTACGAAATATAGGCATCCCTGAAGAATCAGAATTATTTGTTGGGATTGGAGATTTGAAATGGTTCTTCCCTAAAAGGAAGAAGAGCAGCCACAAAAGACAAAACGGAGTTGTCACGGTTATTGCAGGTTCTAAGGATTATGTTGGTGCTCCAGCTCTCGCTGGATTTGGAGCTTTTCGTACAGGAGCGGACTTAGTTTTCATAATTACTCCAACTAACATTAGAGAAACTGTAGCTTCATTTGCTCCAGATTTCATTACTATTCCTGCACATGAAAATGAAATTGAACCGATTGACATCATAAAAGCTTTTGAACATCCAAGACTTAATGGATCAGCTTTTGTGATTGGTCCCGGAATGATGAATACAGCAAAAACTAAGGACACGCTACTAGAATTTCTGAAAAATGAAGTTCAAAGGCAAGTTGTAATTGATGCTAGTGCTCTTAGTGCAATGGAAGAAGAGCATTTGTCTTTGTTGGAGCATCATAGATCTATTTTAACCCCTCATGGGGGAGAATTCTTTAGAATATTCGAGAAAAAACTAACCGGAGAATTGGAGAAAGACATTAAAATTGTGGAAGAAGCTGCGAAGAAATGGAAAACAACAATTCTTCTAAAGGGAGAGAAGGATATTATTTCTGACAGTTCAAGAACCAAAATAAACAAAACTGGACATCCAGGAATGACAGTTGGAGGAACCGGGGATGTTCTCACTGGAATAGTAGCTTCTATACTCTCTGTTACAAATGATACTTTCCTGTCAGCTTGTTTAGGAGCTTATATTTCAGGAGCAGCTGGAGAATTAGCTTCGGAACACTTTGGTGATGGTCTTATGGCTTCAGATATTCCAGAGTATATACATCAAATCATTGGCAAAGCTATGAATTTTAAAGCTAAAGAAATATAGGAGATTTTCATAAGCCCATATTTTTAGGAAACGCTAGGAGACAAAGATACTACTATGGATCCTATCCCTAAATGAACTGCTAGAGCGGGAGTTAGAAAATTGATAATCTTCTCTCCCAGTGTTAACTCTTTTTCTAATTCACTCATTATCTTTTCCGCAGATTCAATGTCATCTCCATGTGTAATCATTAGGTCATATTTCTTATCTTTTGGAATTCGGAAAATTACTTCTTCAACAACTTTCTCTTGAGCTTTCACCTTTCCAGTAGCTTTACCTATTCCTTCTAGTAATCCGTTTTTAACTTCGATTATTGGCTTTGCTTTCAACAGTGTTCCCAAAAAATATTTGAGGTGAGAAATTCTTCCGGATTTCTTTAGATTTTCAACATTATCGACATAACCTACAAGAACAGATTCATCTCGTATTCTTTCAACTTCCTCAACTAATTCTTTACCAGTCAAACCTTTCTTGAAGAGTTTTGCAGCAGCTAAAGCTAAAAATGCTAGCACTCCTGAACCATATTTCGAATCGACTAAATGAATCTTCTTATTCTTCATCCTTTTTATTACAATTCCAGCTGACTGATAGGATGCAGATAACGTAGAAGAGATTGTAGCTATGAAAATAGTGGAATATTCTTTCAAACTCTCTGTTACTCTTTCCCAGAAATCCCTTGGATTTGGAGCTGAAGTAGTAGGTAGTTCATCAATATCTCTTAATATGTCATAAAATTCATCTGAAGTTATTTGTGTCCTATCCTTATATATTTGATCATCATAATGAATGTACATAGGAACTATGTCTATATCATATTTTTTTACAAGTTCTTCTGGTAAATCACTAGTACTATCTACAATAATTTTAATTTTCTTATTTGTCATATTGAATCCTTCTTTTTTTAGAATAGTTGTAATAAGTGTTATGAATTATTGAGTGGTTCTCAATTCTCTTCTTTTATTGAGATATTTAAACTATTTCCTCAACAAAGGGAAAATGCATTTTGTCTATTTTGAAGCTTTTTCTACTCACTTTTTCTCTTAGCTCTTGCTTCATCTTTAACTCTTTTCTTTGCTCTTCTTTCTTCTTCTTTTCTAGCTTTTTCTCTTCTCTTTTCCCTTTCTTTCATGTATTTCTCTTTCTCTTTTTCTTGTTTCTGCTTTTCTTTTTCTGTTACCTTCTTTACTTCTTTCTTCAAAACGGAAGGAATAGGTAAATCTTTTGTTCTTTCAGTAACCTTTCCAAAGAATTTCAGAACTGTCATAGAGAACTTAACTAGAGTTAACAAATCTGCAGGTTTTCCTGTCATGTTGAATTTCATTTCAAAATGTGGTTCATCTGTTCTTACTGATATCCATTGAACTTCTTTGGAATAATCTTTCAAATTTTTAAGGAACATTTTGCTTCTTATTAACTGATTTATTGCTCTTGGTCTGTTTGATTTAATGAGAAAACCTTCATTTGTATCTTGATCTGGAGTTGGAATGTCATCTATCTCTACTAAATAATCAAAATCCTTTCTTATTGCTGATTTCATTTTATAAGGAATCACCTCAAACAAAACACGAGGTTTTTCAGCAAAATTACCAGCTAAACCAAAAGAATCCTTGTTTCTAAAGAATAATCCGTCTACCAACATTGTTGGGAAACTTGATCTTGGAAGCAAAATTAACCAGGCTGATGCACTTTTAATTTCAAATTCCTCATTAAGTTGGCATCTAATCTCTACTTGTCTATCATTTGGGTCTTTTCTAGAATAATTCGAGATATATGGATCGAGAGCAGTAAGGACATCATCAAAGTAAAACTCCTTTTTCTTTCTGTTAGCAAATTTTCCCCAGATATAGAATGCAAGGTATAATCCAACAAATACTAAAATAGGTACAAGCATAGCAAGTATTGAGCCAAATTGTTCGAAGAATGTAGCCATTTAACCAATCCCTTTAACGGTTCAGAGATAATCTATATTTTAATTCTTTCTCTACTTTATATTTTCAGCTCATCACTTTTACTTCTGATGATTATTCGTCCAAGATCAAGAAAAGCTTTGTAAACATTCAATCCTGTTAAAGCACAAGTTGAATAATACTCTTTCAAATCTACTTTTGGATGCGAATCTTTCATTTCATTGAGATATCGTTGAGCTTCAACATCAATCCTTAGATTATTTTCACCATCGATTAAATCATTCTTATTTCCAAGGATTAGCACTGGAACTCTTTCTTTTAGAGAAGTATTAAATTCCTCTAACCAGTTTTCTAAATTGGAAAAAGTCTCAGGACGACTTTTATCAAATACAAGCAATCCTCCTTCTGCTCCTACATATTGCTTACTTCTCAGTTCTTTAAATTCTGGTTGTCCTCCAAGATCCCAAATCTGAAAAGTTAACTCCATATCTTCGTCAACATGCTTGTGAGATGCAAGATCAACACCTAGGGTGCTCATGTATACTTCATCTAAATGGAGACCCATGAAATTTCGTTTTAGGGTTGTCTTCCCTGTAGCGTAATCACCTAGGAGTACTATTTTTACAACACCAAATATGGACATTGTTATTCAAGATTGTCGTAGATAGGTAATTTATTAGCTTTTTGCTATTACAGATGTTATTTCTACAATTCTTGATATTTTAACTTCAAATAATCAATGTTTTTCTCAAATACAGAAGCTGCTGAGATCAGTTTTCCATGACCTGGTATAATACTGAGTAGAGTTGATGTGAAAAATTTAACAATGAGTTTTTCTTGTCTATTCTTGTATGTCATTCACTGTTGTTTGCGGAGGTTTTTGGGGAGATGAAGGAAAAGGCAAGATTCTTTCATTTCTAGCTTTAAAAGATGAACCAAGTATTGTAGCCAGAGCTGGAGTAGGAACAAACGCTGGTCACACTATTCAATTTCAAGGGCAAGAGTATAAGCTAAGAATGGTTCCGTCCGGTTTTATCAATCCAAAGATTCGATTATTAATTGGTGCTGGAGTTTTAGTTGATCCAAAGGTTTTACTCAAAGAACTTGAAGTAACCAAAACCCAAGATAGAATGGGAGTAGATTTTCAATGTGGAATCATTGAACAAGAGCATATAGACATTGATTCTTCTAATGGACATCTTAAAGGAAAAATAGGGTCAACAGGAAGTGGGACTGGTCCAGCAAATGTAGACAGAGTACTACGTAAACTAAAAGTAGCTAAAGAAATTCCTGAGCTTGAATCTTATCTTACCGATGTAAGTGTTGAAATTAACGATGAGTTAGACAAAGGCACAGGTGTAATAGCAGAAGGAAGCCAAGCAATTCTACTTTCACTGTTTCACGGAAGTTATCCTTATGTTACATCTAAGGACACATCTGCTGCTGCTATTTGTTCAGATCTTGGAGTAGGTCCAACAAAAGTAACTGATGTTATAGTAGTCATGAAAGCTTTTATCACTAGAGTAGGGACAGGAGAACTACCTGGAGAATTATCACCTGAAGAAACAAAGAGAAGAGGATGGGAAGAATATGGTGCTGTTACAGGAAGACTTAGAAGAGCTGCACCATTTAATTTCGAGCTAGCTAAAAAAGCAGTGCGATTAAATGGAGCAACACAGATTGCTCTAACTAAACTTGATATCCTATATCCACAAATTGCTAAAGCAAATGATACTGATATGATTAAAGGTGAAGTTGCAGAATTCATAGATGAAATCGAATCAGAGACTAAAAATAAAGTTTCAATAATTGGAACTGGTCCTTCAGCTGAGGATATTATAGATTTGCGAGAACATGCCTAATATGCTTTCAGCAATATTTAGAATAATCTTTATATTAGATGAATTTTAACCGTTATCGAATACGAGAATGTCAAGGATACCCTCAAAATTACACCCTGATTTTCAAGATGTTTATTTCTTGAATCTTGATAGAATTTTAGTACCAATAGGTGGCAAAGATTTTGAGTGTATGGGGTTGGAAATAGCGTTTTACATAGCACATGAATACGGAGGAAAAATCGATTTATTACATATAGGAACAGATGTTGGAAGTAATATTGACAACTATCTCACAAAACTTACTAAATATGAAATCGAACACAATCTGATTATTCTGAATAAGAAGAATGTTCCTGAGGCAATAATAGATTATTGGAAGAAAAACAAACACAATCTTGTAATCATGTCTGGAAGGAGAAGACCAACAGTTTTTGATAAGATGACAACTAAGAGCATCTCAACTTCTATAATTCCTCATATTCAAACTGAAATACTTCAAATCTTCCCTCCAACAATAAGGAAAATTTCCGATAAACTGAAAAACATTGCCATTTTATTACCGTATTCCACAAGAGATCCATTTCTATTAAGATGGGCATCAGCTATTGCTGCACCACAAAAAAGTGCTAAAGTCAAAGTCTATCACATCGCTGCAGTACCTGCTACTCTACCTCTGAGAGAGGTTCTTAAAGAAAAGGAGATTAAAAAAGAACAAAAGTCATTTAGAACCTATCTTAAGAGATATGAAGATATCTTTGGACAAATTGTTCAACCAAAATTTATTGTTGGTCATAAAGTTTTATCTTCACTGAAATTTATTTCTGGGAAAGATGAACCGGATTTAGTAATAATAGGAAAATCAAAACAAAGAAGTTTCATGAAGAAAATAACTAAACCTTTGTCTAGCAAAATTAGAGACAAACTTCTCAATACTGGAGTTTGTATTCATCATATGTTGTAAAACAAATTCTTTAAGTGTATGTGAGAATCCTTGTACAAGAATGAAAAGCTGCTCTTATCCTGACTGCATAGAAGAAGATAGTTTACCCTTCAAATGTAAACTGTGCAATCAGTTATATTGTGCAAAACATAGGCTACCTGAGCAGCATGATTGTCCAAGGATTGGAATCTATCAAACCGATGAATATAGAAAAGCTAAAGTTAGTCCTGGCATTCCCAAAACTGCGGAAAAAAAGGAAAAAGAAAAAAGAAAACAAAGAGAATTTTATTCTCCCCGAGATATTGAGCAGAAATCCGTTTACACTGAACCTCAGGATAGATTTATGTCAAGATCATCGTTTTTCACATTGTATAGTTTCAGCAGGAATCTCTTCAATGTTTTAGTACTTTCTATCTTTGTAGGATTTGTATTGAGTCTGAATGATCTGGTGGATTTTCGTCTTTATCAAGGTATACCCTTGTCATCTGATTATCTATGGATAATACTTACAACCTTCATTGCGACCCTTATTGTCTTTGGAGGGCATATGTTAGCTCAACACATTACTGCTAGGATTCAAAGAATTCGTGCTTCAAATGTGATATGGTTGCAAGGAGCCATTGTTTCCCTAATTGGAATTTTCATTCCTTTTACCATGATACCTACTTTTCTCACTTTTAGAACAACAGAAATGGGGAATAAGAAAAGAGGAATTACTGCTTTATCAGGAATTGTTTGGATTCTAGTTTGGGAGGTCATTTTAATTTCATTAATAGGATTTGGTTCTCTAAATCCACTCATAAGATTAGGTTTAATGAATATACCATTCTTTATGCTATTCTTAGTAGCATTTTTACTCATTCCATTTGGAACTTTTCATGGGAGATACTTATCTTCATGGAATAGAAAGGTTCATTGGGGGCTTTTTGCTTCTGTGGTTGCATTATTCATTTATTATTTTGTTGTAATTTCCTTATCATAATACGTATTCTCTTAATATGCTGATTAAATACAAATTCCATAAATACCCAAAAGTTCATAAATTTTTGACTTAAATTTGTTCAACCAATGGGATACCAATGTCAAGCGAAAAAGAAAATAATGGAAGTTCTGATATTGTTGAGCTTTCAAAAGAGTTGGGATTAAAAGAAGCTCTAGGTATAGCTATTGGTGCACTTATTGGTGGAGGGGTTTTTAGTGTATTAGGAATTGTTATAGCAGATACAGGTCCAGGAGCGTTTTTAGCTTTTCTCCTAGCTGGTATTGTCAGTGCTTTTACAGCTTATAGTTATGTTCATCTTGCTTTGAAACATCCAAGGGCAGGAGGTGCGTTTATTTATGTTCGAGAAGCCTTTAAATCAAAATCCTTGTCTGGTGTCTTAGGCATCATTTTATGGTTTGGCTATAGTTTTTCTGTTAGCTTATATGCAATGACTTTTGGAAGGTACTTGGGTGAAGTTTGGAAAATTTTTGGTGATAGAACACTTGATTTATTCTTTTATCAAGTATCAGCTTCTGCGTTTTTCTTCCAGTTACTTAGTGTTGTTCTCTTTATTGGGTTGAATCTATTAGGAGTCAAAGAATCAAGTAGAACCCAAAATATTCTCGTTTTGGTAAAAATTTCTATTCTTCTTTTATACATAATAGTAGGAATTTTTGCAGTTAGAGGTGATAATTTTACAGATCCATTCTTCATAAAAGATGGTTTTTCACTAGTTGCTAGTTCTGTTCTTATTTTTGTTTCCATGGAGGGATTCGAAATTCTATCTAATTCTGTTGAAGAGATGAAGAATCCTAAGAAAGATTTACCAATTGGCATGTATTTTTCCATAATTGTTGTTCTGATTATTTACGTTGCAGTAGCTATAGTAACTGTAGGGGTTTTAGGGTGGAGTTCTGGCTTAGAATCAAATGGGGAAGTTATTCTCACTCTCTCAGCAAGTGTCTTCCTTGGTCCTGCAGGAAAATGGCTTATGGCTATAGCAGCGATAGTTTCTGCAGCATCTGCGATAAATGCCACTCTTCTTGGTTCTTCTAGACTTTCCTATATGCTCGCACATGAGAAGGTCATTCCTGTTGCAATCTCAAAGATTAGCCCAAAAACCAGAGTACCTGCCAGAGCTATTACACTTTCCGGAATCATAAGTATAATTTTCGTTGTTGTGTTTGACATCAGGATTGTAGCAACTGTTGCGAGTATTATCTTCATGGGAATATTTGGAGCTGTCAATATCTCTGCAATTAAGCTTCTTGAAGGTAAAAAGAGAATTCCAAGTGCTATCGGAGCTGTTTTAATCATCTTATACTGGTGTTTCTGGTTCTGGTTTCAATTCAGATGAAATTTTGATGCAATCAAGTTTATAAACAGATATCTTTCTCTTAAGATATGTTTACATTAGCTGATTATTATAGATTAATTGAAGAGGATCGTAATGAACATTTAGAACTCTTTAAACTTGTTCCAAAGGAAGTTTTTCATAAGAGTTACAGTGAGGACACCTGGTCTCCTGAGTTAATCTTCCGTCATTTAATTTCCGTTCTCAATTGGTTCAGAAATCTGGTGCCAACTGCTGAATTTGAAGAAACAAAATTAGGATTTGAGTATGGAACCTTACCAGATAATACAGTTTCTTTAGGAGATTTAGAAAAGGAATTTCATAGAATATCTAAAGCAATTAGTGATGGAATCGAAAAGATGACTGAAGAGCAACAAGAAGAGATGCTTGACTCTGGTTTCGGGAAACGTCCTAGAAAGAGGGCAATTGCGGGTCTTCTCAATCATGAAAGCAACCATCTTGGGCAAGTCATTTGGATTTTCAAAAGATCTTCAGGTTGGACTGATCAAGAAATTAGAGAAAAACTTTATGGGGTAAAAAAATAATTGTTTGTTTAACTTGTTAGGAATATGATATCATGAGTACTGAAAACGAAGTTGAAATTGAAGTTGTAAATATTTTGGAAGCTGGAACTTGTCCTTATGGTCACAATGTTGGTGATAAGTATCAATACCCAGAAGAAAGAGGAAATATCTGCGCAGCTGCATTTCATTCCATCTATCCATATACGTTAGGAATGAGGATAGGTTCGAGTTTTCCTTGGGAAGAAGATTCTGAAAGCGTAACAGTCTGCTGCCCTGATTACAAGAATCCTGTTGTTTTCAAAATAACTAGAAAGTAACAACATGCACCAAAATAGTCAAGAACCACAAATAAAGTGCACTTCTTATGGATGGAAGAATCTTTGCAGTACTAGCAGTAGTGTGCTTTGCTACTTCTAATTCCATGATTAGAAAAGTGGAAAAAATTGCATCTCCATTACAAATTAATGCAGTTAGAACAACAATCGGTGGAATAACTTTTGTAATAGCTGTTGCAATAATGGGATTCTTCTTAGAGATTTTCACATTCTCATATAAGATTTGGTTACTTCTTATTGCTAGCATTGTTTGTGCACAAGTATTAGGGGATACTTTTTATTTTCAAGCTCAAAAGACTCTAGGAACTACAAAAGCTCTAGCAGTTTCAATGACATTTCCGCTGTTTACATTTCTTTTTTCAGTAATCATTTTACATTCACAAATTCACTATATCTTCTACATATCAGCGTTCTTGATAATTTGTGGAGTTTTACTAATAGCTAAAAGTCAAGAACAGACTCTCAAAAAACTTGAACAAGAAAATAATCAAGAGCAAATCGAAGAGGATGAGAATGCAATCTCAAAAAAATCAACATGGTTAGCTGTTCTTGCAGGTTTATTAGCTGCTATTAGTTGGGCAATAGGTGTTGTGTTAATTGATTGGGTCCTAAATGATATAGCAGATTTACTAAACACTGAAACAGCGAGTAGTCTAATCGGTAACGCAGCTCGATTTCCAATTGCTGCAGTTTTATTACTATTTATGGCTTGGCGGAAACCTTACGTTCAAATCGGTCAATGGTCTAAAAAGTCGTGGAAATGGTTACTAGCAGCTTCAATTATAGGTACATCACTTGGTGCATTTTTCTATGCAGAAGGAGCAAGATCTGCTGGAGCAGAGCTAATGTCTTTAATTGCAGCTGCAAGTCCTTTATTTGCATTACCTGTAACATGGTTCTTGAATAAAGAAAGAATAAATTTTTTCGGTCTATTTGGAGTTTTTATGACTATTGCTGGAGTTGTACTTGTCCTTATATCTGGATAAACTAGATTAATCACAGAAATTTGTTAAAATTATATTAGAATTTACTAACTTTACTAATGCTTCAAGAAGCTCCCCATTTGTGTAAATACTGAGTTTGTCCATTAACTTCATAGTTGTAGTATTATCATTATTATTGATGTACGATACTATTTCTTTTTCAATTGGTTGAAGGGATTTCATTTTTTTTGGTTCCAAATCAGGAACGGAAATAGGGTAAAGATACCAAAGAAATAATTCTTTACAAATTTTCTCTCGAATTGAATCTTTGTATTCATTAAACAAATCCATTGATCCATCCCATTGCGCTCCATCATAACCAAAAATAATGTCAAACCATTTAGCAATAGTTTGCACTCCTTCAGCTAGCGATTCATGAACATTTCTTTCTGAGAAAAGATAAACAGTATAATTACCGCTATACGCGTTAGTAACTACAAACCCATGAAATTCAATTTTCTTGATACTTGTTGGAGAACCAATGATTTCCCTGCCAATTGAAGAAACAGCTTGTAAAACACTACTCACCAAGGATGAATCAATACTTGAATTTTCGTAGAAATCTTGCTCAAAAACAGGTAAGCTGGTTTCATGATGTACAACAATTATTTTTCTTACCATGAACACACTTTGAAAGATTTCTCTTGCTTTTCCATTCCATTTTGTAACTGATAATTCTTCTACCACCAAGATATCCCCTTAAATCCATGTTTCAGCACAGAAGTGTTTTAGTTTATTGCTAAATTCTTAACCCCAATATTCTGTAACCCAATATGAGTTTTGCAAAATCAAATATAAGTTTTTTTGCGAAAAACATAGGATTGCTTCTTTTCACAGAAATTCATAAAATCTGATGTAATGCAAAACAAGTTTCAAAAGCTAAAAAGATATTTTATTCAGTGAAACTCGTTTCTATGTTTTCAGAATCTACCAGATTGAAAAGGTAGTAAAAGACTTCTTCATTTTCATATTCATCCAATCTATCAATTTTAATAGAATAAAAAAAGAAAGCTTAGCTCTCTTGTTTGCTAAACTCGACGATAGTTTTCTTTCTCTCAATTACATTGTCATAGAAAGCTTCGTGTTTCTTTATGAATACTTTAATCGCTTTATCATAAGCTGAAACTGCGAAATTACAGTTCTCTTCTTTGTTTACTTCAAAGGATAGGACACTATATATGTCTCCTAAAATCGTTGTAGATATCGCATATTCAAAAGGAAATTGTGCTTGGTTTCTTATGGTTAAAGCATCATTTAGAACCAGCAATGCTTGTTTACAGTTGATTAACTTTTCTTGGGTTTCTGCTAACAATCTATAAGCTACTCCAATATTGCTGTATATCATTGCTCTTTCTGTAGGCATCTGATCTAAAGTACCAGTCCTAAGTGCAGCATTATAAGAATCTATGGCAAATGTTGAGTAAAATTCGTTTGCTTCTATACCAGATAGAGTCTGATATGCAACACCTTGATTTACTAATGTTAATGCATATTCAAAAGGATAACTAGCTAAATCACGTCCTTTAATTGCTTCTTTGTATGAGAATATTGCGAATTTACTATTTACTTCTTTTTCTTCTAGTTCAGCCAATGTCTGAAAAGCTAAGCCAAGGTTATGATTTACCTGACTATATTCTAAAACAAACAAATCAGCTGAAAACACCTTTAAAGCCTCTTTATATGAATCGATAGCGAATTTATAATTTTCAACTTTCTTCTCAATCTCTGCTAAACATGAATAGAAGTTGCCTAAATCATTCTGTGTTTTAGCAAATAGAATTGGTGAGTTCTTTAATGTATATTTCTTTAGAGCTGCAATATACGATTTAATTGCTATTTTGATGAATTTAGTTCTCCATTTAGTTACAGAAGAATCTCCGATGAATGATTGAATATTCCAAAACTGTGAAGAATACAAACTATCTATGTTTCCTATGAAAAATGCAGCATTGCCTATTTTCACTATTTCATCAGGAACGTTCTTGAATAAGTTAACCAATTTCTTGAAATTCGCTGGAATATCTGGTGTAAGGTTAGCTCCAAATCCTAGAGCTTCGCGTAGATAAGGTTCTTCAACTGGTAACTCATAGTTTTCCATTGCAAGTAATTTATCATTATTTAACGCACCTAACCATTCTTTCCACAAATATCTTCCTCCTAGAAAAGATTCAGTTTTATAAGCTGCTTTGATTCTCCATTCTTTTGGAATTTTCTCTTTCTCAGTTTCAGGTTTTTTATCTTGCATTTCTTTAAGTAGAGCTTCCTCTGCAGAATAATTATTATAGCTTGTTTCAATTACTGTGTCACCTATTTTTTGGATTAAAACTCCTCTTTTCTTCATAGCGTGCGCAGCAACAAGTTGATAGTGACCTCCATAAACGGCGAAATCTAAAATTTGATGAATTCTTTCATCAGCAGTGTGAAAAATATTTCTAACAGCTCTCACTGAGGAATTTCGAGCATATGCAATATCTATGAAAGTTAGATTGACTTCTTCCTTCAAGTGCCAAATATACCACTGATTATCGGTGAGAATTAGAGGGTAGGGATTGTCCGAACGCATATAGCCATATTTAAGTAAGAAGCGATAAGCTTGACCAAATTGAACTACATCCCCGCCCATTATTAAATTATCTATGGAAATTGGATCATTCTCATCAAGTAATTCAATCTTGTTGAATTGGGTTCTTGGATTAATGGTTATTTTCAGCAGAGGTTTTTTTTCTTTTTCTTTCCAGAAATCAATTAGTTTTGCAGAATCAGTTTTATCTGCTAGAAACTCTTGTATGTGTTGCAGATTTTTTATTTCAAAAATTTCAACATCACCAGGAATAGGAAGCAGTTCTTGCTTAATTTTATCGCCTTCTTCCTTTATACTTTCACCCAATGCAGCTGATGCTAAGTTACGTGCATTTTCTGGAACCTGTTCAAGATTCGATTGAGCATCTTTTATTGCTGTTCTAACTTGCTTTACAGACATTTGTGGCCTACGAACTTGTTCCAGAATAGGTTTAAGGCTAGCTTTTGCGTCACGAATTGTTACTGAAAGATCCTTTTTAGATAAGACATGACGTTTTTCTTCATCGGATAACTTTGTTAACCCCTGCTTAATATCACGAATCTCTGTTTGTAAATCCTGTTTTGATAAAACATGCTTTATTTGATCAACCGCTACAGGTCTTAAACTTGAAATAACATCTTTGATAGCTAGTTCTAAGTCTTGTTTTGAAAACGAGTGCTTCTTATCACTATCAGAAACTGGACTTAAACTGTTAATAGCATCCTGAACTGCTGCTTCAAGATCTTTTTTCAAAACACGTTTCTTAGCAGTTTCTTTTGGAATTTCTGTTAAGTGGGCTTTTGCATCTCTAATCTCTGATTTCAAATCTTGTTTCATTAGAGCTTGGTTTATATCTTCCGAAGAGATTGGAATTAAATTGTCTATTACATCATGAATTGCTGATTCCAAATCTTCCTTTAGAACTCGCTTATTATCCTGAACTTGATCAGACAAAGGCTTGAGTTTCCCAATTGCATCCATTATTGCGGTTTCCAGATCCTCTTTTGTTGTTTCTTCTTTTTCTATTTTCTCAACTTTTTTCAATTTAGATTTTAGTTCATCTTTTGAGTTTTTCAGAAGCAATGCAGTAGGAGACTTAGCTCCTTTAGTTTTAGCTTTTTTTGAGCGTTTATTTTTTTTGCTGGACATCTAATTCACCTGCTTTTTTGAAATATCTTTTTTAAAGGTTTAATTGTCTAATTTTATCTCTAGCAATAATCGTTAATATAATTCTGAAAGAAAAGCGAAAAAATATGGCAAAATAGGGCAAAACGATTGATAATTTTATATCTTGTACTTTTGAATTTCCTTATAACTACCATCTGGTATCTTGAAAGTTTGTGTAATAAAATCTATCAATTCTTCCTTTGAATCGGATTCTCTTTTTTCAATATGTTCATATATGATTTCAATCAACCTCTGTGCTTCTATATTAGAATCATTTGGTTCTGTAATCAGAGAAATTACGATTTCACCCCTTTCTTGAAATGTAATTTGTCCATAATTCGAGACAACACTAGCAACTCTCTCATCTCTTAGAGAATTTTTTTCATCATTTAATACTTGAGTTAACATATCTAAAACTGAAATAAGATTGTCTGTTACATCAGAGAAATCTAAAAATAATTTTATGTTACCAAAAATAGATGATATAATTAAACCTTTAGGAGAAATCGTTTGTCCTTTAGTAATTTCCTGTATTTTTCTAGTAAACCATTCCATTGCATTAGCAACATTCTTCGATGTTTTAACGCTTATTTCAAAAATCTGAAAGCTTATTTTTGGAAAATTACTTAGTTTTTGTAAATCCAGTACTTCAATAATCTCATCAAGCTCCATAGAATCCAAATCAGCTTTATTTGCAAGGAAAGATAAAGCAATTCTGCGATCTATCTCTAAGTTATTAATGAGATACCAAAACCATTCTTTACCCTCTTCAGTTCGTTTTCTATTAGAAGCATCAAAAATAAAGAGAATGCCATAACTATTTGCAGCATAATTTAACCAAAATTGTCGCCTTAGAACCTTATGACCACCCACATCGAATAGTTTTAGAAGACTATCTCCTGCTCTATATGTTTCGAAGTTTACTCCAATAGTTGGAGAAGTATTGTCAACCCATTTCCCTGTGGCCAATCTTAATGCTAAACTTGTTTTCCCAGCTTCATTTAATCCAAGTAAAGTTACTGGTATTCCTTTCTTATTAAAATCTAAACTTGCCATTTTCTAACCTTTTTCATTTTTTGAACTTTTTTTATTTCAATAATCCTTATTCAACAAACACAATTTCTCTAAATTGTGAGAGTTCTTCTTTATTCATTCGATTTGGAAACTCAAAATTATTAATCAAGTCCTCAAAACCCTTCTCTATGTTTTTATTTGGGAGTAGAAATTCTATCTTTTTGTCTGGAAGAATCACAGCTATAAGGTAATATTGTCTTCCTTTCATACGATGATCAAGTGGAATGTCATCTTTTCCAAAGAATGCATAAATAACTGTTACATAATTATCCAGTTTAGGTGCGGGATTAGGACCGAATACACCAACTGGTTGCTTATTTCCTTGAGCAATACTTGTATAACATATAGTAGAAAAATATTCGGGAGCGATAGAAATACTGCGTAAATCCTCTCTAATCAATTCTCCTCCAAAAGAAGCGAATCGGAAAAGAGCTACACCAATATTGTCTTCATTAGCCATTGTCTTTCTGAGATTTCTAATTTCTTCCTCTTTCTTAAGATGATAACTAGCATCTTTTACGTTAAGTATGAAGGTTTTTCTATCTCCATCAGTTACTTGGGTAATGGTCACATGACATGGTAATTCAGACCCATCTTTCTTTCGGATTTGGTAAATCAATCCATCCATTACATTTCCTTCAAGAATAATAAATGAAAAATCTGGAAAAATGTTGTTGATTAGTGTTGAAGATACCTGTAATTCATGTAAACTATATCCAATCATCATTTCAAACATTTGATTAGCAAAAAGAAACATCCCTTTTGAATCAATTGAAGCTATTCCTGAGGAGATGCTCTGAAGGATCTTTGTTGATTCCTTAGATTCAATATCCCTCATCTTCTGATGATTTGCATTCTTCAAACTAATTTGGATTAC
>JAGLTB010000044.1 GCA_023270155.1 Candidatus Heimdallarchaeota archaeon
TAGATTGTTGGTATGTTTTTTCTTAATGATATCGATCTTTTTTTTAAGACTGGCTTAGTAATTGAATAAATTCTAGAAATGAGTTTTTCATTCAAAATTGCAATAGTTTCAGGTTTTTCAGAACTTCTATTATAAGCAATTATTCTATCTTCTATTTTATCAACAATATAGAAAGAACAATTTTCACAATTGTATATATCAAACAATAAATTGAATACTTTTTCTACTACATCAGAAATAGATGATGCTTCTGTTAAAGTTTGAAAGAAGCTAAAGAATGATCTAGTTTTGTTGTCAGGATTCTGTGAATTTTCTCGTTTGTATTTGACAATTTGAGCTGAGTTCATCAAACCAATCACACTCTACGTTCGTATTCTGATTTAGAATTCCCACTTGACTGAGTCAATAAGATTCTCCATTATTTCCTTATCTATTTTTAATTCTCGTTTCATTCTGGACAGAACTTCGAAAAACAATGTCAATCCAGTTTCTCTAGCTAAGCTTTGTTCATCATCCTTATCAACATATAAGATTGCATAGTAATCACCCTTCTTAAGCATATGAACTACATAATTGTCAATGTTTATTGATGGTAAGGAATCAATCATTTTCAGAGAATGAGCTTGGAATACTTGCTTTACTTCTTGAATTTCAGTTTTCTTTTCATTTTCGACAAATATTTCATCAATAATAGGTTCAAGTCTGTCATCCAAAATCTCAAAAGAATAGACTTTCACAGAATGTTTAGCTTCCATTCTTCTCCTGATAGATTGAGATAACCATGTCCAACATTCCTTAATATTTTGTCCTGTTACACTTGATGTTTCAAAGATTCTAAAACTTTTCAACGGTGATTCACTGAATTTTGTTAGATCGAGTTCTTTAACTATTTCTTCAATATTGAGTGAGTCTTCTTGGTCAGATTTATTCGCAAAAAAAGCAAAGTTCGCGTCTTTAGGTAGCCATTCTTCTACTTTCCACAACCACTCTTTCACCAGTTCCATTCTATCCTTATCTGTTCTGTCAAATACAAATATACAACCTTGGCAAGAAGAAACGAAATTTTCCCAGAAAGTTGACCTGAAGGCTTGTTGTCCCCCTAAATCTACAACATCAAAACGATAATCTTCTTCTTTGATAATTGAAAGGTCATAGCCAACAGTTGGGTTGAAATCATCTTTAAATTCTCCAGTTTTTAATCGATGAATGAAAGTTGTTTTACCAGCTTTCTCTAATCCAGTTATTGTAATCATTGGATGAATTTTTTTTCTAATGCTCATACTTATCCCAGTTAATTCACTGCAAGAGATATTAATTCTATATTGAAAGAAAAGTGAAAAAATAGGGAAAAATAGGGAAAAGATTTTTTTACTAAGAAAAGAATTGTGTATTTAATACTTTTGCAATAACGTACTGAAGTCAAGCTTTATTACATAAAAAGTAAGAAGAAGGGGATAATGTTGAGCATTGAAATATTAAGTAAACAATTGCTTCTTGATATAGCAGATTTTATTTACATTACAATTGATATTAATCAAAAAGTCACTCTCATTAATAAGAAAGGATGTGAGATTCTTGGTTATTCAGAGGAAGAAATTATTGATAAGAATTGGTTTGATAATTTTCTCCCAAAAGAAGTTGCTATGAATATGAAATCTATTTTTGTTAAACAAATTGCTGAAAACAAAAAGCCCGTACTATCTAAGATCTATCCTATATTAACAAAAGAAGGAGAAGAGAGGTTAATTTCTTGGCATAACACTATTTTCAATGATGAAGAAGGAGATATAAGAGGTCTTTTATGTTCAGGAGAGGATATCACAGAAAAAATAGAAGCACAACGAGCCTTGAAAGATAGTGAAGCTAAATATTCTTCTGTTGTTGAATCAAGTAATGACGGAATAGCAATAACTCAAGAAGGAAAACTTGTTTTTGTTAATAATCAATTTGCTGAAATGATGGACAAATCACCTGAGGATTTAGTTGAATCGGTAGCAGCAAAAGTAGTTTCAGATTCTGATAGGGATATGGTTATAGATTATACACAAAGAAGAATTGCCGGGGATAAGACAATACCTAATAAGTATGAAATAAACCTAGTCACATCAAAAGGTATTGAAATTCCTGTTGAAATAACTGCTTCGGTAATTGAGTATAAAGGGAAACCTGCTTCAGTCAGTATTCTTAGAGATATAACAGAACGAAAAGAAGCACAGAAAGCTCTTGAAGACAATGAAAGAAAATTCAGAAAAATCTTTAATCATTCTAATGATGGCCATGTTTTAAGAAATCTAGATGGAATTATTCTGGAGGTAAATCCCAAATTTCTCGAATTATTTGGTTATAATAGAAATGAAGTGGTTTCTAAGAATATTTTGGATCTCCGATTAATAGAAGATTCCAATGAATTAGGTCGATTGATGAGAAAAGTTGGTAAAGAAGGATTTATTCAAGTAGAAACAGAAGTTAGAAAAAAGGATGGAACATTATTTCTCATTGAACTAAACGGTATCACATTTGATTTAGAGGGAGAGCAAGTTGTCTTTAACATCCTTAAAGATATAACAGAAAGTAAGAAAAATGTATCTGCTTTAATCGAAAATGAAAAGAAATATAGGATGTTACTCGAAAGTCTACCTCAGAAAATTTTCCAAAAGGATGCTAATCTGAAATATGTTTCATGCAATGAGAATTACGCTAAAGATCTCAAAATTCAATCGTCAGACATAAATGGAAAAACTGATTTTGATTTCTTTTTGAGTGAGCTTGCAGAGAAATATAGAGCTGACGATAAGAGAATAATGAAAGAAGGAAAAACAGAAACAATAGTTGAAAAATACATGCAAAACGGGAAGGAATCTACAGTTGAAACCACTAAAATCCCGTTATATAATGAAAAAGGAGATTGTGTGGGTGTCATTGGTATTTTTCATGATATTTCAGAAAGAGTAAAAACAGAGCTAGCTCTGCAAGAAAGTGAGGAGAAATATCGCAGCTTTGTACAGAATTTCCAAGGAATTGCTTTCAGGAGAACAATGGATTTCAAACCCATTTTCTTCCATGGAGCTGTAGAAGAAATCACAGGTTATTCAGAGGAAGATTTTGTATCTACCTCACTTACTTGGGATAAACTCATTCATCCAGAGGATATTGTAGAGATAAAAGAGACAATAGAGAAATTAAGTAATGTTCCAGATTTATCTATTGAAAGAGAATATAGAATTATTCGTAAGAATGGAGAGATTAAATGGGTTTATGAGACAGTTAGGAACACTTGTGATGAGAAAGGTAAACCAATACATGTACAGGGGTGTATACGTGATTATACTGAAAGAATTGCAACTGAACAGAAAATTAAAGATAACGAGGAGAAGTTTCGTGCTCTTTATAATGAAATGGTACAAGCTTACGCCTTATATGAAGCGATATATGATAAAAAAGGAGACATTGAAGATGCTATATTAAAAGAAGTTAATTCAGAATATGAAAAATTAGTAGATAAGAAGAGAGAGGAAATAATTGGAAAGAAAATATCGGAAATCTATCCTAACTTAAAGAAACTAGCTGTTGATCAAATAGCATTTCTAGGAAGATCTGCGATAACTGGAGAAGTTGTAAAATCAGAATACTATAACAAAGATGTTGGTAAATGGCTTTTAGCAAAATCTTTTTCTCCAATGAAAAACCATGCTGCAGTATTATTTGAGGATATCACAGAAAAACGTAAGATAGAGAAAGAACTAGAGAAAGAAAGAGAAACAACAAAACAATATTTAGACATTGCAAATGTCATCCTACTTGCAGTTGATAAGAATGAAAATGTTAAATTAATCAACAAAAAGGGATGCGAACTTTTAGGCTATGAAAGTGAAGATATAATTGGAAAAAATTGGTTTTATAATTTTCTACCTAAGAGAGTTCATGATAAAACAAAAGAAAGTTTCCAAGAATTATTAGTCGGTAAAATTGCACAATTTCAGCACCGTGAGAACTTCATTCTCACTAAAGATGGTGAAGAGAGACTAATAGCATGGGATTTTTCTTATATCAAGAATGAAGAAGGAACAATTGATAGTATTTTAGGTTCTGGAAGAGATATAACTGAACGAAAAAGAATTGAAAAAGAAGCAAAAGCTAGCGAAGAAAAATACAGACAAATCTTCAATAATGCCACCGATGCCATTTTTCTATTAATAGAATGTGAGGATGGTAGATTTAACAAAATCGTTGGAGCAAACAAACAAGCTGTAGAAATGTATGGCTATTCAAAAGAAGAATTATTTAAAATGAGCCCCAATGATCTTAATGCTACTGGATACGTAGAAACTGATGAAACCTTGAAAGAATTCTTAAAAGAAAGAAGAATAAGATTCGAAAGAACACACAAAACAAAAAAGGGTAAAATAATTGATGTTGAAATTAGTTCTCAGTTGTTTGAATTAGGTGGAGAAACAGTTAGTCATGCAATGATACAAGATATTACAGAGAGAAAGAAGGCTCAAAAAGAGCTGAATCAGAGCAAATATGACCTTAGGGAAAGAGTGAAAGAACTTACAACAATTCATAATATTTCAAAGTGGTTGATGGAGACAGATAAAACAATAGGAGAGGTATTAGGTAAAATCACAGAAGTCATACCTGCAGGATGGCAATATCCCGATTGTACAGCAGCTCGAATTGTACTTGAAGAACAACAGTTTGTATCGAGGAATTTCATTGAAAGTCAGTGGAAACAAACAGCTAAAATCAGTCTAGAAGACAAAATCGTTGGTGAAATAGAGGTCTGTTATACTGAAAGTAAACCCGATTCATATGAAGGACCATTTCTTCACGAAGAAAGAAATTTGATTGAAGAAATTGCCAGACAAATTTCAGTGTTCATTACAAGGAAAAAAGCTGAAGAGAAAATTAAGGAAAGTGAGAAAAAATTCCATACTCTATATGATGAAATGAAGCAAGCTTATGCCCTATATAAAGTAATATATGATGATAAAAGCAATCCACAGGATGGAAAAATAATAGAACTTAATCCAGAATATGAAAATTTGGTAAAAATTAAGAGAGAGGAAATAATTGGAAAGAAAATCAGTGAACTATATCCAAAATTACAGAATCAAAATGCCAATATAATAAAACTTCTAGGAAAATCTGTAAAAACAGGAGAAACTATAACTTTGGAATATTATAATGAGGATATTGGTAAATGGATTTTCGCGAAATCATTTTCACCTATGAAAGATCATGTTGCTGTTTTATATGAGGATATCACAGAAAAACGCAAAATAGAAAGCAATCTCATTGCAAACGAGCTAAAGTTTAGAAGTATATTCAATCATTCTAATGATGGATATGTTTTAAGAACAGTTGAAGGTATAGTTTTAGAAGCAAATCCTAAGTTTCTTGAGCTATTTGGATACGAAGCTTCTGAGGTTATTTTTAATAATATAAGGTTAATCAACGTATATGAAACTGATGAAGACCATATAAGTAGAAAGAAAGAAATTGCTAAGAAAGGGTTTGCTCAGTTTGAAACTTTAGCTACACGAAAAGATGGTTCTCTTTTCCCAATGGAAGTAAATGCAATTAAATTAATGCTTGCGGACGAAGAAATGGTCTTTGTAATTTTTAGAGATATCACGAAAAGGAAAGAAGCTGAAGAAAAAATCAAATCTTCAGAAGCGTTATACAAAACACTTTTCGAGAATACAGGAACAGGGATGTTTCTATGCGAAGAAGATTTCACTATAACACTGTGCAATAAGCTAGTGCTGGAAAAATCAGGTCTCTCACAAGATGAAATTACTGGTAAAAAATGGACAGAGTTTATGCTGAAGGAAGAAATAGAAACTGTATCAAAAGCGATTAAGAGGATGGATAAAGATTTCATACCTCCTTTGAATTTTGAAACCTCTAATTTTGACATGCTTGGAAAAAACAAAACTCTACTAGTAACTATATCCATTATTCCTGAAACGAATCAACGCATAGCTTCGCTAATTGATATCTCTGAACAGAAAGAACTCGAAGAAGAGTTGAAGCAAAGCGAAGAAAAATTCAGAAGCATTTTCAACCATTCACTTGACGGATATATACTTCGTGATGGTGATGGAATAGTGATGGAATATAACCCGACGCTATTGGAAATGTTTGGTTATGATAAAGAAGATTTAGATGGTGTAAATATTGCAGAATTCGAACAGAGAGAAAATATTGATAGTATACAAAAAATGAAAGAAATGCTTGCTTCGAAAGGCCGAGCTTTTCTTGAAACAAGATTCATTAGAAAGGATAAGACATGGGTTTCAGTTGAAAAATCAGCAATTAAATTTAATCTAGCTGAAAGAGAAGTAGTTTTCTGTATATTTAGAGATATTTCAGAACGGAAAAAAGCAGAAAAAGAATTGAAAATAAGCGAAGAAAGACTCCGAACTATGTTTGAAAACATTCCTCTAGCTATTTCAACTAATTCTTCTAATGGTGAGTTAATTGACATAAATCCAGCGTTTTTGAATCTATACGGATATAACAATAAAGACGAATGCTTCTCAACCCCTTTTACTAATCGTTGGTTCAATATCAAAGATCGAGAAAGATTTTATAATTCATTGAGTCAGAGGAATTATGTTAAAAATTTTGAAGCAAAACAGTACAGAAAAGATGGAAGTGAATTTTGGGTATCAATCACTGCAGGAGCTCAGCCTGATATTTCTGGCGAAAAAAAGTATTTCAATGCACGTAGAGAAATCACATTTGAAAAACAAAGAGAAGATAAGCTGAAAAAACAAACCTTGAGATATCATCTGAAAGAATCGCAATTATATCTATCTGAAGAAGAACAACCGTATATTTCAAAAGAAGCCCTTATTGATTTATTAAGAGTAGGATATAATGGTTTAGTTCTTTCTAGATTACCTGAAACTGAATGGAAGAAAGGTGTAAAATCTGAATTCGATTTCTTAAGAATAGCTGAAAAAGAACATCTGAAAACTATCTCTTCTAACCTAAGCAAAATTGAACAACTAATAGAAGAACTACCTAATAAACATGTAATTGTTATTGATAGACTCGATTATCTTATTTCTAAGAATGGGTTTGAAACCACTTTGTTCTTTATTTTCAGATTAATAGACATTGCCTACCTTTCTAATCACATTATCATTGTTTCACTTGATCCTGTAACTTTAAATGAAAAAGAAAGGAAATCATTGAGAAAAGAAATGCAGATGATTGAATCCTTGAGTAAAACTACTTTGCCTGAAGAACTAATTGAAATATTGGAATTTGTTCATAAAAGGAATATTATAGGTGACAAACCTTCCTATACAGATATTGTTGAAACTTTCAGTATTAGTAGACCTACAGCAAGGAAACGAATAAAGAATCTAATTAACGAAGAGTTCATATTTGAATCAACAAAAGGTAGAAGCAAAGTACTCGGGATAACAGAAAAAGGAAAAGTTATTTTTAATTAAATTTTTTCCCTATTTTTCCACAATTTTTCATTTTTTTAACTAAATTCTGTTATAAAGAAAGAAGGATATTTATCTACAAAGAATATGTGGAAAGTTTAAAATCATATTCGAAGGATTGGGAACAAATTGCAATCTAAAATAGAAAATAAGGACGCAAAGGAAACGAATTCCACTTTATTATCTGATTTTTCTGGAAGGTTTGATGACTTAGGAGAAGACCTTATTAAACTATCTTCTCCAGAGCACATTTGTACTATATATCGCAGCAATAATGACATGATAGCTTCTATAATGGAATTTCTTAAAACAGGCATAGTAAAAAATGAGAGATGTGTAATTATAGTTGATAAATATTCAAAAGAAAATATTCAAAACAAGATGAAATCTATGGGAGATATTAAGAATCTTCTCAATACTTCAGCTATAGTGTTAGTAGATTCAGAAGATATTTATGGTAACAGATTTGATTTTAATATAGCTAGAGCCATTGAATCAATTAAATCTTATTTTGAAGCTCCCCGGGAAGACAACTTCAATGGATTAAGGATAATTCTTGATATTTTGCCAGTAAGAAACAAAAACACAACTATGAATTTGAGTTTGGAATTTCATTCAAGTATCGACAAACTCATTTCAAACAGAAACATTAATTTGTTCTGTTTATATAACGAATATAAATTCGAATCTAAAACGTTATTAGATGTTATTATTTTACACTCTAAGATTATTTTTAATGGTTTTTTATGTGAAAATTATTTTTCAATGAATCCTCATGAACCTCAAATGGCTCAAGAAAGTAGGTTAGAGGATGCACTCTACAAAAAAACTGTCTATGATATAGTTCAAAGGGAGGTAACTAAACAAAAAAGAGTGAAAAAGGATTCTTATATTCAAGAAGAAACTCTCAAAAGCATAAATGATTCTGTCTTTATTTTAGATTTTGAAGGCAATATACTTGAAGTAAACGAAGCTGCATACAAAACAAGAGGATATACAGAAGAAGAGATACTAAGTCTGAATATTATAGATATAATAAGCTTGGAAAACAAATACTTATTTAATTCAAGGATCGAAGAATTAAAGAAAAAAGGCGAGATAACATTTGAATCAATTCATTATTGTAAAAATGGAACATTATTAGATGTAGAGTTTAAAACTAAAATAATAACTTATGATGATCAACAGTATATTCTAAGCATTGGAAGAGATATAACTGAACGAAAAAGAATTGAAAAAGAAGCAAAAGCTAGCGAAGAAAAATACAGAAGTATCTTCAATAATGCCAATGAGACCATTTTTCTATTAAAAGAAAGTGAGGATGGTAGATTTAACAAAATTGTTGGAGCAAACAGACAAGCTGTAAAAATGTATGGCTATTCAATAGAAGAATTACTTAAAATGAGCCCCAATGATTTTAATGCTACTGGGTACTACGTAGAAACTGATGAAACCTTAACTGAATTCTTAAAAGAAAGAAGAATAAGATTCGAAAGAACACACAAAACAAAAAAGGGTAAAATAATTGAAGTTGAAATTAGTTCACAGTTGTTTGAATTAGATGGAGAAACAGTTAGTCATGCAATGATACAAGATATTACAGATAGAAAGAAGGCTCAA
>JAGLTB010000045.1 GCA_023270155.1 Candidatus Heimdallarchaeota archaeon
GCATATGCTGAATCAAAATTGTATAACATCCTTTTTACCTTCCTTTTAGCTGAAAAACTAAAGGAAACAAACATAACTGCTAATTGTCTTCATCCTGGATACATAAAAACCAACATTGGTTTAAACAGTCCTTTTCTTAAGCTTCTAAGACCCTTAGTAAAAATGAAAGCAATGCCACTGGAAGAAGGAGCTAAAACTTCAGTATATTTAGCATCTTCTGAGGAATTGGAAAGCATAACTGGAAAATTCTATAGCAAAATGGAAGAAAAAGAACCTAACAGAATAGCTCTCGATGTAGAAAAACAAGAAGAATTGTGGAATTTAAGTCTAAAACTCACAAATTTACAAAATGAGTATCCGAACGGAATTATTTGATTCTTTCTTCTACAACATCGAATGTTCTTCTAATAGAGGATTTAACTAGCTCATCGAATCCTTCAATATTCATTGCTTTTATTAAGGGAAAATCATCTCTCTCATCAAGATTCTCTTTCAAGAAACCATCTTCAATATACTTGGTCATCCATGCGATACATCTTTCAAAATAATCTATTTGGTTTTGAATTTCACTTTGATCAGTTATTTCTCCATGCCCTGGAATAATTATTTCTGGAGACAGTTCCAACATCTGTCTGTATACATCCAACCATGTATAGATATCTGCATTTGGATCTCCGAAAAAGGGTGTCATTTTGCAGAAGAGTAAATCGCCAGTTATGAGAATTTTCTCTTCAGGAATAAAGACGTAACAGCTACCTGCAGAATGTCCGTCACCTTGAAAAATCTTTATTGAGATATTTTCATCTTTAATTTGGTATTCTTTTTCGAATATTATATTTGGAAAAACTATCTTTAGATCAGCATAATCTTCTGGTTCTTCTTCCCTCATTTTGTTAAGGTTTTCGTCAGTCCAGTAAGTCATCAAGTAGCTTTTCATATCATCAAGAGTTGCTTTAGAAGAAATAATGTCGCAATCTTCAAATGCTTGATTACCGAAAACATGATCCCAATGTTGGTGAGTTAGAATAAGTTGTTTTACTGGAAGATTAGTTAGCTTCTCAACTTCTAAACGTACTTTTCTTGCAGTGATAGGCTCTTTTCCTGAATCGATAAAAACAAGTCTGTCTTTTAGTTGAATTATTGTAATATGCCCATCATAATCTTGGATAGAATAGTCCCACACAGAATAGGAAATTTTGTCAAGTTTAACCATACTAATCAATGAAAAATATCTAGTAAATTATTAAAAGTATCCCTCAGATTGAGAATCGAATAATTTTAAATAACACAATTGTTATTTCGCTATATCTGAAAACGGTGAAGAAATGAGCAAAACTTTGATAGTATACGGGACGAGATTTGGAGCGACAGAAAAATCCTCTGAAGTGATAGCTAAAACTCTAAAGGAGGACTATAATCATGAAGTTGATGTTGTTAAATTATCTAACCAGTCAGAAAATGTTGATTTAACTAGTTATGAAAACATCATTATAGGTTCAAGCGTAGCTATGTTTAGCTGGACTAAAAGACCCAAGAAATTTCTAAAGAACGATTTCAGCGGAAAGAAGGTTTTTGTTTTTGTTTCATCCGCAGCTCTTACTTACCAAGCAAAACTAGATGGTGATATGGAGAAATATGAAAAATGGAAAAAGAGATTCCTTGACAATGTGGTAAACAAAAGACTAAAAGTTAAACCTATTTCTACTATGGTTCTAGGTGGTTGGATCAAAAAACCTGATGGCACGTATGATCTTAATAACTGGAATGAAGAAGATGCTGCAAACTGGGCAGATGAAATAGGTAAAAGTACATCTTAATTCAAGTAATTCGTCTTTTTTCTCTCTTTTTTTCAATAAAATTTTAAATGATTAATAGATATAGTTAAGTTGGTGATATATTTGAAGAAAGAGAAAGTTGGTGATGTTTTCACTTTTTTTGTTAAACCAAGTGTTGCAGCAATAGATGTTCTTGGAAAGATCAATGTAGGTGATAAATTACTATTTCAAGGTACAACTACTAATTTTGAGCTAGTAGTTAAATCAATGCAAATTGAAGGAGAAAGTGTTGAATCTGTAAAAAAAGGACAACAAGTAGGTATTAAAGTACCTGAGCGAGTAAGACAAAATGATGAAGTTTTCAAAATAGTTGGATAGAGAAAGTTTACTGTTTGTTGGTTAACTTCTCAAAAACAACATCAAAAGTCCTATTCTTAGATTTACTAAATTATAACTCAAAGTTATCATAAGGTTCAGTATCAATTATCGGAAAATCTGCTACATGTTGAACCAAATATAGAAGCGTTCATGATATCAAAAATCCCCGATAAATCCATTGATTTGTATAAATGAAATTAGAAATTTATTTTCTATAGATTTCTTTATTTTTTAGCTTTGATAGAGAACATTAGAGGAATTTCATACTTGTTATCTTTAATTCTCCATAAACCATCTTCACATTTTTCAACAAAAGGAAATTGTTGAAATGTTGTAAAAGGGTATTCTTTCACATTTAAAATAGTCAACCCATTATCAATAAGGGCAGTTAAAATATCTGAAAAGGTATGTTGCCACTCATATGCATCAACATTCTCAATCAATTTCTCTTGATCAGTGTATGTATATTCAGATGCAAAATGAAGAGGTCCCTTATCAAAATACGAATATCTATACCGCAATTTTGTTTTACTTTCATCATCAAAAACCATTGCAAAAGGATGAAATTCTACTATGAAAAACAATCCTCCAGGTTTGAGGTATTTAGCAACAATTTCTGCCCATTTTTCAATATCAGGAAGCCATGTTAGAATACCATATGATGTGAACACGATATCAAACTGTTCATCCAATTTACCATCTAATCCATAGATATTTGAGCATATAAAACGAGCAGACAAACCTAGTTTCTCATTTAATGATTGTGCTCTTTTAATTGCAACATCTGAGAAATCTACACCTGTAACTGTAGCACCTAATCTCGCCCATGAAAGTGTATCCATACCAAATTGACATTGTAAATGAAGTAGTGATTTATTTTTTACATCTCCTACTTCTTCTAGTTCCAGAGAGTATAGACTATTTCTTCCTTTCAAGAAACTCTCGATATCATATTCTTCTGAATTAGCATGTATTTCAGTGGTTTCATTCCATCTTGCAAGATTTTTATCCATGAATTCTTTCATATTGCTCAAAACTACCAATGGATAGAACTTAAATTTTTATCTTTAAAAGAGAGAAAAAGAGAGATAAAGGAATATGCTCAATCTACTAGTTTTACTTCGAGTGAGCTTGGATCGAAATCGACGATATCAAGATCTTCCATTGACAGTAGTGCAGGTTTAATAATTACAGCAGTTATTCCCAAAAGATCCGGTATTCCTTTAGAGAACTTATATAGATTTGGAAGAAGAAACAAAAGGGATTTTATCCCAACTTGAGGTTCTAAATATTATTTGAATGAAGGTATGACTTCCTTAGCGAATTTTATCATAAGCTCCAAGCTGTCTTCTCTATTTCCAAAAGAAGCCAAAAAATATCTATCTCCACTTTCTACAGCTAATTCCACTCGTCTACTATATTCGTCTATTTCATTTACCTGAGGTCCCATCATTGTACCAGACATGAATGAGACTTTATCTTTCCTATTCATAGCTTCAGCAGAGTTCATGACTCTTTTTCTTCCTTGTTCAATCTTTTCAGGTCCTCCCCATGGTGGTATAAATACAATATCTCCATATTTACCTGCAAGGGAAAGCATTCGATTCCCTGATCCTCCAAAGAGAAGCGGAGGATAAGGTTTTTGGACAGTTTTAGGTTCAATTACCGCTTTAATTGCTTTGTAATAATTGCCTTCGAAATTTACTTCATCCTTTGTCCACAGTTTTGTCATTAATTCTATACCTTCTTCTGTTTTATCTACTCTTACTTTTGGTGAATTCCACTCACTATATCCATCAAACTCTTCTTGTGCCCATCCAGCTCCAACACCAAAAATAACTCTCCCATTAGAAAGGACATCAAGAGTTGAAACCATCTTTGCCATTATACCAGGAGGACGAAAAGGTATTGGTGTAACAAGCGTACCCAACTTAATATTCTCTGTTTGAGCAGCAAGGTGTGTCAATGCTATCCAAGTATCCACAGTCACGAACCTGTCTGGACGAGTCATTCTCCCACCCATTGTTCCCCACATATAGTGATCAGGCATTAGAGCTCCTTCAAAACCTAACTCATCAGCTTTGAGAACCATTTTACTTACAAACTTAAAATCATTATACCAGTTTCCTAAACCACCAATCATAAACTTCATACATTATCACTTCTTTCATTTGATTGTTGTTTAAAAAACTTGTTCAGACTTTTATATCTTACTCTCTACCAAAATCTCCTTTAAGCAGGATTATCTTCTTCTCTTTTTCGATACAGATAGATATCAGCTATAATCAAAGAAATAACAACTACTGGAATTGCTACTGCTTGAGAGATATACATTGCTTTAGAATTGAATGTAGGTTCTCTAATGTAAAAACCAGAAAATATAATCAAATATATACTGAAAGCAATGGCCACATAGTATATGATTCTACCTATGATTGAAATTTCCGTATCCTTTTTCTTCTTCGTTTTTCTAACAATACTGAAGAACAATCCCATTGCGATGAAGAAACCACATCCTATTGCTATAGCACTAGCTGAAAGTAAGGGCGTATCTCCGAAAATTAATGCTATGATGAAAGCTAAAACTCCAGATAATATCATACCCATTGCAACGAACATGTGAAATTTATATTCATTTGGAAGAGTATAGGTAGTCATTAGTTTTTATGATAAAAACCTTCTTTTAAATTCTTTTAGATTATATTCGGAGAGAAGCTCATGGGGTAAAATCTTACTTATTGACTTCTAATTGGTAAACTAACCAAGTAAAAGCTTCAACAACTCCCTTCCCTGTTAATGCACTACAATCAAAAACAGCGAAAGTTCTATCTACCATATCCAAATGCAAGTTCAGAAGCTGAATCATCATTGGTGCTTGAACAGCTGCAGGAAGATCTTGTTTATTTGCTAATATTAGAGCAGGAACTCTTTCTAGAAGTGCATTATTAACCACATGAACTCTAAGAATATCCCGTGCTTCAGGTAAACGCTCTATATCTGCTGCATCTATAACAAAAATAACAGCAGAACAACCAGGATAATGAATATCCCATAAAAATCTGAATTGTTGTTGCCCAGCTACATCAACAGTAGTTATGTCCCAACCTTCAAAATTCATTGTATCTATATTTTGTCCAATTGTTGGTGTTAAACCAGACTGAAAGACACCAGTATTAACAAATTTGGTTAAAGTTGTTTTTCCAGCTGCATCTAATCCCAGAATGAGTATTTTAGCTCTCTTTTCTGCTCGAAGTTTCTTGATTAACCATCGAGAGAAATTTGACATAAAGCTCATTTGGGCACTCCTGCAATCTTAGTATTTTCAACTGGATAAATCAGTCTTCTGAATTAGTTTATATACTTTAACCTATTGGCTTCTTTTAAAAATAGTGATACTCTAAAACAGTTGAGTTATAAAGTAGGTTCGAACGAATTATTATAATTTGGAGAGATAAAAACACCATTTCCCCTTTCGGTGAAGAATTGTCCTTCTTCGTATACAATTTCTCCTCTAATAATTGTTTTTTCTATTTTTCCATGTAGTTTCCACCCATCGAAAATTGTGATCTTTTGTTTTGTGAACATGTTTTCATTTTTCAGAGTGTGTTCTTTTTTCATATCTATAATGATAAAATCAGCATCTGAATTCAAGGAAATTGTTCCTTTTTTCGGGAATATTCCAAACCTTTTTGCAGGATTTGAAGAAGTTACTTCTACATATCTCTGCAATGAGAATTTCTTCTTGTTAACAGCATCTAACAATAACGGAATCATTGTCTCTAAACCCGGAGTACCTGATCCTACTCCAAAAATCCCATTCTTTTTATTACTGATATCCTTTTCTTCATAGCTATATGGTGAGTGATCTGAAGCTATTATATCTATAGTACCGTCATTTAATGCTTTCCAAGCAGCTTCCACGTGTTCTTTCGACCTTATTGGAGGATCAGATTTAGCCCATACACCAATCTTTTCAGCATCATCTGAAGTTAGGAATAAATGATGAGGAGTAACCTCACACGTTATATCCCATCCTTTCTGTTTAGCTATTTTAATAAAATCAAAAGCATTCTTTGAACTCATATGCACTAGATTCAATTTCGCTTTAGCACGATTTGCTAGTATCATTGCTCGCGTGCAAGCTTCATCTTCTGCAATTTCAGGTCGAGAATCAGTATGTGCTTGGAAATCTATTTTACCTATTGATGTAAGTCTGTTGATTTCATCTTTTATTATCGCATTATTTTCTGCATGAATACAGCTAACAGAACCAACTTCAGCTATTTTCGAAAATATCTTTAGTAGAAAAAAATCATCTTTAGCAGAAAGATCTTTGAGTTCATACATTTCTTCAGGAGCGTCTAACATGAATGTCTTGAAAGCAATAGCACCTCTTGAAATTAATTCATCAATAGAGTCAATATTATTGTAACCTGCAGAACCAATAAGTCCAAAATCTACTAAACTTCTTTCTTTCATAGCTTTCAATTGCATATCAAATGATTCAATTACTGACTTGCCTTTAATTCCCATTGGCATTTCTAAAATAGTTGTTATTCCCCCAGAAGAAGCAGCTTGTGTCCCAGAATAGAAATCTTCTCTATAAGAAAACTCCAAATCTAAAATATGAGTATGAACATCTATACCACCAGGTAGAATTAATCTGTTTTCAGCATTAATCGTTTTATCAGCAGTAGGAAGAGTATTTGTCTGACCGATTGCAATGATTTTTCCTTTATCTATACTTAATCCAGTTTCAATCAGTTCATTTTCTACAAACACTTTCCCATTAATGATATTAAGATCAACCATTTATCGTCTATCCGATTCATTTTTACAGTACTTTTATTTTACAGAAGAACAATATATCTTTAAATCTTCGTGAGAAATGAATAAACTATGCAGGAGAAAGATAATTCACTCATTTTTTCTGGTGCAACTCCAACCAAGGTTATGGAGGATTTACAACCACTAGTTAATTTCCAAGAAGAGGGTATTTCAATTGAAGAACTCAAGCATATGTTAGAAGAGAGATTACTTCCCCATTTAATGAAATATAACCATCCAGGATTTCTTTCTATGTTTAATGATTTTCCTGAAAGAGGAGCACAAATGGGTGCAGAACTTGCTTTGGAATATAACCAAGGTGTAACAGATTGGTATGTGTCTCCTGGAGGAGCTATGCTAGAAGAACTCTGCATTAAAGCTCTTTGTTCTCTTTTCAGACTAGATTCAGGTTCAGATGGTACATTTATGTATTCAGGAACTTATGCCAATCAAGAAGCATTATATTTAGCGCTTCATTGGAAAGCTGAACAAGAGGGATTTGATTTTGCACAAGAAGGATTCAAAGGTTTTGAAAGTCCAGAACGATTAGTAGTTCTAACCTCTGTTGATGCACATTTTTCACTTAAACATGCAGTAAGAATATTGGGGCTAGGAGATAAGAATCTTCTGACCTTAGAAGTTGATGCAAATAGAAGGATAGATATTCCTTTAATGCAAAAAACTGTAGAAAAACTGCAGGAAAATCACGATATCTTCTGTGTTGTAGCAACTACAGGAACAACATCTACAGGATCAATTGATAATGTGCAGCAAATCTCAGAGGTATGCCAGAGAATAGGTGCTTGGCTGCATGTAGATGGTGCATATGGTTTAGCTTATTGTTTGGTTCCTGAGTATAGAGAAAGATACAGTGGTATAGAATTTGCTAATTCAGTTTCATGGGATCCACATAAGCAATTTGGAATCCCTATTCCTAACTCCATTCTTTTTGTTCGTCGAAAAGAAGACTTCAATCGAATGGCTCTACGCAGTGACTATATTTATAGAGAAGGAGAAAGTGTTCCAAGTCCTGGATTGAAATCACCTCCATCCACAAGACCATTTTCAGCATTACCTCTAGTTACTTCAATTAGATTTCAGGGAATCACTAAGATTCACGAAAGACTTAGATCACCACTTCAAGCTATTGAATCTACTTATAATACACTCAAAACTGATTCAGAAATAGAATTATGGAACAAACCTGAAACAGGTATAATCTGCTTCCGCATTAAAAATGAGCAAATTTCCGAAAATCAGATGAACCAGTTTCTAAAACAAGTATACGAAGAAGTTATATCAAGTGGAGAACATTCGATATCTTTTACGAAATTGGGAGATAAGGTTGTTCTTAGATTAGTTGCAATTACACCAACTACTGCAGAAACCTTAATGAAAACTGTTTCATATGTGAAGAAAAAAGCTAAAGTCATTGCTAATAAGGGTGTACAATCATGAAAATATTAATCATTAATCCAAATAGTGATTTGGAAATGACTAAAGATATTCAAAAAACAGCAGATGCATTTGTTGATAGTGATGTAGAGGTTG
>JAGLTB010000046.1 GCA_023270155.1 Candidatus Heimdallarchaeota archaeon
AGACAATTCTGTCTACAGATGGTGCATCAGTACTACTAGATAATACTAATAGTATGCTTGAAATCCCACCTAAAGAAGTTGTCAACCGTTTGGGCAAACTTGGTGCAGTTAAAACTCTTGTAAGAAGATCACAGTTAGATCCAAGAACTGATCCTGAAAGCTTATACATGTTGTTGGCAGGTGTTGAAAACTTAGAAGAATTGTTTGGTAAAGAAACAACCACCACATATGCTGCTACCTCTCACAAAGTTGGTGTTCTATCCCATGGTTTTATAGTTGTAAATGAAATACAAAGACTTCCATTAACTCTTTTAGAATCTCTAATGGGTTTTCTAGAAGAACCTATGGGAATAAAATACAGTATACAAGGGGAACCAGTTTATATTGATGGCGCGGTCCTTTTCACTTCCAATGCTCCTCTAACTGTCTTTGGAGAGGAAAGCCAGCCTATCATTAACCGTATACCTGAAGTATTATGGCCTGCACGTGCAGTTGAAAGCAGAGAACAAATCATTAGAGATATGTTCGTGGAACAAATAATTCTATCCAGACGAAGCATTACCGCAAATCCATCAATAATTCAACTCCATGAATTAGAAAAAGAAACCACTGATTTTGTTAGTAGATTGGCAGTAGATTTCTTAGCATATTTGGGAAATAACTCATTACCTGACTCGTTGAAAACCAAAGGATTGCGATCAGAAAGCAGAGTAGCAAGAAACGATTTCTATTCTGGCCTTGATGAGATTCATGATCCACAAAGAAATCCACATATTGATTTACGTACTATGAATAACATCATTGGCGAGACTGTACTTCTTCAAGCTAGAGAGGCTGGAGAAGAAGATGTTAACGTTGTAACTTTGGAAAGATTGCGTGAAACTATGGCTGCATTTGATATACCTGTTTCAATGGTTAATGATGCTTTACAACAAATCAAGATATTATTACGAACCTCGATAAAGGAATCAGAAGTCTCTATTAGCGTTCAAGACATCTCCGAAGATATCTCAAAGATGAAAGCCCTAAGTGATGATGAACTAGCAGATCTTGTGGTTAAATTCGAAGGGTTGGATAAATACAAAGAAAATATTCGAACCATAATAATTGAAAAACTCAAACCATCCTATGAGCAATTACTAAAAGTAGATTACATCTAAAAAACCTTGAAAGAAGCTCAAAGGAGATGAAAAAATGCCCCATCGGATTTATTTCGTAACAGAAGCAGAATTCACAGATCCCTTACAACACTATGGTGACGTAGAGTTTGTTTTAGATTTCGAAGACGCTGCACAAGTTTTAAGGCTTTGGAGAAACCCTCATTTAGGGAGAAGCTCTAGAGAGGGGGCAGTTCTTTCTATAGCTTCAAAAAATGCAGTAGCAATGGAAAATATAATTCAAAAGATAATGAATACATATCTCACTTCTGAAGAGGAAGAAAGATTAGTTAATGAGCTAAAGCTTCTAAGATTCATCGGAGATCAAATATTGCCTGATGTTCTAGAAAGAGTTAATAAAAATGAACTTCAAACTATTGAAGATATTTTGAAATATATTCAAGATTTGCTAAGGAACTTAAAACATGAGGGAACCGTTGATTTGCAACAACTTGCAGAGAAACTTAACCAGCTTAAAGACATTGTTGACATTGAAATAACTGATGCTTTCGGGAGAAAAAAACGTATATCTCGGGAAAGCGTTATGGATTTATTAGGAAAGATATTAGGTCGGTATTTGATTAAACAAGTATCTGTTGCTCCTATTGATGAAGTTCATAGACGTCCTAGAGGAACCATACGCTTAAAAGAGACATACAAAAGTGCTGTATTAAGCTCCCAAACTATCCCCCCAACATCTGTTAAACAAGAGGATATTATCCGAGTTAAAAAGGATCGAAGATCACTTGTCTATTTAATCGTAGATATGAGTCAATCAATGAGAAAAACAGTATTTGAGGGGAAAATGTCAAGATTAGACGGAGCTCTTTTAACTAGCCTAAGTTTGTATTATTATTTCAAAATGATTAACAGAAGGAAGAGAAAAAGATATGATATGTTTAAGCTTGCAGTTGTTCCTATAAGAAAAAATCCTTCTGTAGTTGATGATGATCGAAAGATGGAGCAATTGCTATTAACTGCTGATGCAAGTGGTAAAACATACATGGTACAAGCAGTTCAAGCAGCTATTGAACATGCTAAGAAACAACGTAAAGACAAGAATATAGATGTTCAATTTACAATAGTTACTGATGGAATGCCTAATGTTCCAACTTTTCCATTCAATTATAGAACCAGTAATGGATTGAAAAAGTATTTTGCAGAAATCCAAACAAAAACAAAACCGGAAACAATAGAATGTTTAACACAGTTAAATGGCATGTTTAGTAGTTTGAAGAATGATCGCTCAAGAAAATGGAATATGTCTTATTTTCTTATGGGACCTGAATCTTTGAGAAACAAAGAACTATATATTCACACTAAACAAATGCTAAAAGGGATAACACGCCCCATCCTAATTGATCCTGCTCAAATCAAAAAACTGGGAGAACAAATACTAAAGGAGAGTATCTTATATGCTTAAAGCTGAACTTGGGGATATAGTGGAGACCTATTTAAAAGCTAGAAAGGATTTTGAACATCTAGTTGGAGGATCTCCAGAAAATTACCGAATTCTACTCTTTATCAATCCAGAGTTACATATATCGGTAAACAGGGTAGTGGAAATTACTGGGACACCACAAGCAATTCTTACAGCAGAACAAATAACTAACCTAAAATCAGCTAGAATCAATGAGTTTCTCCCGATAGGAAAGGAAACCGTATATAATTCTCTACCGACTCTAATTTACCTATCTGTTCCGTCCTATGAGCTTAATGATGAACAAGAATTAACTCTACGTGTGATGTTAGTACATGCATTGGCACATGCTTACATGAATGAAAAAACTGAATCTAATTCTGCAAGAACTCTCGCTCAATTATACCAAATAGATGTTATTCTGAAGGAATTAATGACAAACAATGTTTTTAAATTAAATCAAAATTCAGCAAGCAAGCATGTTTGGGCTTGGCAATACTTTCAAGATTTGATAGGTGTCATTCGTTTATTTACTGAATGTGGTGTAGAAGATTTTTACACCCCTCCTGAAGATGCAAGAAAATATACTCTCTTCAATAATTTCTCCATTGAAGCAATAAATCTCATTTCAGAGCGTGCTAAAATATCTAGAAGAAAACACCTTCATGAACTCATTGATGAAGGTTTTGCACATTATGTTCAAATGAAGGAGTTGGAATATTTACTTGAAAAAGGAGAATATAAATTCATTAAAAAAGAAGAAGGAAAACAAATAAAATACCCAAATGATTTGAAAGCATTTCTTGCTCCACCTATAGGAGAAATCAGTATTGCTGTGATGAACAGATTGGCAACAAAGATTGAAAATGAAAAAGAAATGTTCGAAAAGTTATTCTCTTACAAATCCGATTTAGAGCTGTTAGAAGAATTTACTTGGGGTGAAGTAAAGGATTTACTTGCAGTTAACAAAAATCTTCATTCAGAACATGTTGTTGAAAGTTGGCATTCCTCTAAGAGCAGATGGACTGATATTTGGTCAGTTTATGCTTATGGTTGGAGACTGATTGAGGAGTATTCCAGAAAGATATACAGAAAGAAATATACTAATTTTGGTCAACTTATAGATGATAATCCAGCAATAACAAGTAAGGGATACGTAAGAGTAGATGAAAAGAAGGTATATGTGTTTGAGGTGAATGACTATGGAGTTGGTATTGATCAATTACTAATACTTCATAACCATATGTCACTGTATAGAGACGATTTTCGCACAATCTTACCTGCATTTGC
>JAGLTB010000047.1 GCA_023270155.1 Candidatus Heimdallarchaeota archaeon
TCTTCAGCTATTGGATGGTTACCCAAAGTTAAAAGAGCACTTCCTTTCTCTCTGCTTCCTCCAGACAAACTTTGTGATGTAACTACTGTTCTAAGTAATTTGTTTCCCTTTACTGTAAAACTGTTTAATTCAGAGGAACGAACGACAGTATCTAATTTCTTAAATTCAATAGAGAGAACATCTTTGCCTTCATGTTTTAAATGGCAAATCTTTGTATGTTCAGTGTCTTCGAAAGTTATATCTGCAATAAATTTAGGAAATCCTGAGATTTCTAATCCTAGTTTGCATGCTTCTTCTGTTGTTAATGGAAGATGTATGAGATAAGTTCCCTGGATCTTCTTCTTTTGAGTTTTTAAAACAACAGGAAAACCTATTCCAACTTCATTATAAGGTTCAAGATAAGATACTTTCCTGTATTGAAACGCAACAATAAAAATAATAGACATACCCGGGAATGGTTTCAAAAGCTTAAGTTTTTTAGATGGGAGATACTTCTTGAGTTTCTTAGCTGATGCAGGAAAATAAGAAGTCATTCTAAGAAAATCGAAGTACTTTAATGGTTCTTCATACTCTTTTCCATCATACATCACTTTCTGATATTCAAATTTGTCGAAAAAATCTTCATCCAAGCTCATAAAATATAATTAAGAGTTTAGACATAAAAAATTTGTGTGAATGTATTAGGATAATTTTTTATAATTCTCAAAGAGATAGGGGACAGAGGAAGAAGAAATGACAACAGTTCAAGAAAAAGATTCAGCTGGATTTTCAAACATTATAGTTAACATTTCCACAATTGTTGGAGCAATACTTGGAGTATTGTATATCCTTATTCTATTAGCAGCTTTCAACATATTGAATTTACCTTTAATAACAGATGATTTTTCTGCATTTGTAGGATTAGCAATATTTGGCACTGCAATGTGTATGAGTGTTTATCCTATCAGAGCATCTTTACAGAAGGATTTTAAGTGGCTTAGTGTTCTCACAATTTCTGCGATTATTTTAGGTGTTTTAGTTGGAGCAGAAATAATCCTAGTAATTCTAGCAGATCTTGGTATAATAGCAGGTATTTCAGGAATCACAACATATCCAAATGCATTCATCATATTATCAGTGATTGTGTTTGTAAAATGGATATCTGCAACAGCTCATTTATTTGTGAAGTTTTAAAAGAAAAAAAGGGGAAGAAATCTAGAAGTTCAAAGCTTGTAACTTCCCTAGATACTTCACTACGGTTCCATATAAACCAAAAAGTGTTCCAATTCCTGAGTAGACAAACATAACATATTTGTGCCATTTGGATAAGTTGAAACCGAACATTGCTTCGTATTTTCTTTTGTATATCCTCATTGGAACATTTACAGCTTTAATAACTGCGTAGTTCTGTTCGAATTCAATTCTTAGAACATTCGTTACATCTGTAGTCCATCTAGTAGGTGTAATGTAGAATTCAACAACTATTTCTTCGTCTTCTGGATTGAAATAGATAGTTCTTTGAGCAGGTGCTATTACAGCTACATTCCCAATTGCAAGTGGTCTGACAATCAAACCTCCTTCAGTTAATCCACTTATCCTTGTAGTTGCTTCAACTACTTTTTCACCTAGCTTTGCAACTGTAAGTGAGAAATATGCTGCTTCTTTTTTATCTAATTCTAAATCTCGTAAAGCAAGTTCTTCCTCAAATTCCTCAGATCTAATAAGAGTAATTTTTAATCTGAAGACCTCTTCTAAACACATATTTTTAGGTAATTGAATAGAAAGATCTCGTGAATATCCTTGCTCTTCAATAGTTTCTGGTTTAGCTTCATCAGCAACTATTAGCGCAGCTTCATCAGCAGTTTCTGGTTTAGATGAAGTATACACCTCAGCTTCTTCTTCATCAGCCATTTCTTCTGGTTCCCAAGACTCATCCTTTTTCTCAGGTGGAGGTCCACCTCCTGTCAGAGCATCTTCAAACAATCCTTCTTTGTGTTCTCCAGGGGGATCAGCTTCTATATCAGTTGGATCTGGAGCTCTTTCCCTTCTTGAAACCATCTTTTCTCTTTTCTTTGCTTTTGCTTTTTCTTCGTAAACATCATCATCAGATAATGGAGGTGGGGGTTCTGGAGAAGGTAAAGGCCTGCTAGCCATTGTTCTTCTGCCCTTCCTTTTATCTAGTGTAGATAAGATGGGTCTTGATCTAGGACGTAGTATCCTATCACCAAAATCGATTTTTCTTGCAGATATACTTATGATTATTGCTAAGATGCTTGTTACAAATAACACTGCAGCAGCAATTATCCAGCCTATTCCGTCAGCCATAAAGCATAATCATCACAGTTTTAAATAAGTATTTTGGCGAAGTTGGAATCATGTTGAATTGGATTATTAAGCATAAAGCTTTTTACTTTAAATTATTTTTCTCTAGACATGATTAGAGTTGCAAGCATTCAAATTGCTCCAGTTCTTCTAGATGCGCAGAAGACTTGGAAAAAACTGGAACAGAAGATTATCGAAGCTAGATCAAATGGAGCAGAACTAGTTACTTGGGGAGAGACATTAATTCCAGGATATCCTATATGGGTTTCACCTTCAGGAGGAGCTAAATTTAACGATAAACAACAAAAGAAAGTATATGCTAAATATTGGGAAGAAGCTATCAAATTGGATAATAACGAAATTATCGAAGAAATGAAACAGTTAGCTAAGAAACTAGAGATCATGTTCATGGGAGGAATAGCAGAGAAAGATGGGGGTTCGATATATTGTACATTACTAACTGTGGGACCAGATGGAGAAATAAAAGGTCGTCATCGTAAACTAAAGCCTACTTATGAAGAGAGGTTAGTCTGGGCGGATGGAGATAGATTAGGACTCAAGACTCATGATTTCAAGAACATAAAAATTGGAGGATTGAATTGTTGGGAGAATTGGATGCCTTTAGCACGCGTAGCTTTGCATCTTCAAGAAGAAATCCTACACATAGCAGTTTGGCCAGGTAGTTTAAGATCAACTGAAGATATTACTCGATTTATTGCACTAGAAGGGAGATCGTGGGTTGTATCTACATCCGGTTTAATAAGATCTACAGACTTCCAGCATCTTGATGAAGATATTTTTCCAATGAAACAAATTATGGAAACTCGTACTAGTAGTTGGCAAAATGGTGGATCAATGATTGTTGACCCCACTGGAAAAATAGTGCAAGGTCCTTTAATTGATGAAGAAGGGATTCTTTATGAGGACATAGATCCACTTTTAGCAATTCAGGAAAGACAAAATTTCGATATAAGTGGACATTATTCAAGATTCGATGTGTTCAACAAACCATAAACCAATAAAAAAAAAGAAAAAAAAGAGATTTTAAGGTGAAAAAGTGCGAGATGAAAAATGTGATAATTGCACTATTTCACAGTTCAAGTTTTCAATTGAAGTTCTATAAGTTTCACAGAATGTTGATTCTGCTCCTGCAACGAAATGTATTGGGACGAAATATGATGGATCAATTGCATCAAGAGCATAGACTATATCCATATCAGCCATTGTCTGACATCCAGGACCAAGTGGCATAAGTGCTACATCAACTAAACCGTTAAGTTCAGAGTATTCAGGAATATTTCCAGAGTCACCAGCATGGAAAAAAGTGAAACCATCAATGTCAATGAGATAACTAGTATAATTATCAGCTTGGGCATGACTCGCATCATATCCAGGCGGTGCAAAGGTATACATGTAAAAACATGTTACTTCGATTGATCCTACCTGAAAACTATCTCCGGGTACAACAGCTAGCCCATCAAAAAGTGCAACGTAAGTGTCATAGATAGCAGGAAATACATTAAGAGTATCCTCTTTTTGGAGCATTGTCATAACATTGCTCTGATAATGATCTCCATGTCCGTGTGTGATCAAAATTGCGTCAGCTGGAAGGTCACTATAGTTATCTGGAAGGTTAATAGGATCTACGTAAATTCGAAGACCCTTTGCTTCTATCATTACCCCAGCGTTTTCCAATAGTGTAAAATTGATTTCTTTATTTTTGTTTAGTAGTACAAGTGTTGTAGGAGTTGCTATTGCAGCACCAACTAAAATAAAACTCGAAGAAATTATTAAAATTAATTTTGTTGTTTTTGTCAAGCTCATACAACTAGTAGATGTATATGCACTTATATATTTTCAGAGATAAAAACTAACTTCTTTTTTGCTCAATCAAGCCTTTCAGCAGGTATTCTTATTGCATACCCCCCTTCTGTATGACCTCCTCGAAGTGCAAAAAGGTTGTACCCAACACCATAAACTTGAACTTTAGGTTCTGGTATAATTTTGAGAAAAACATAATCTTTTTTCTCTTCTAGATCTAAATCTTTTGTAATCATTCTAAGAATCCTCTTTTCAGTGAATATGGCAAGTAACTCTTCGTTTTCAAAGGGAAGAATTTCGACCTTTCCATTAAAAGTAATAGTGTTTGAAGGAACAAATCTAAAAAAATGATGTGGGAATGTAATTATGAAAGAAACTGTAGGATTTCTTTTGATATTTTCCGCTTTCTTATATTTCTTAGATGTTACTACATATAATGCAAATTTTGATTCAGGTGGAGAGACTGCATAAAGAACTCCTGTTGTATGAGGAGATCCATCTTGATTAACTGTGTTAATAATTCCGAATGTTTTAGTTCTAACCATATCCTCAATGAATGAAAAAGTGATTTCTTTCTGTTTCATTACACACACCAGTATTTATTTACCAAACTTGACTGATTGGTAGATGTATTAATGATTTATAAAGTATAATAAAACGTTATTTTTTCAGTTATTCTTATTATCAATTTACCACCATAATATGTTAATCAGATAATAGTCTTATCTTTTACAATGCAATGAGTAATTCTTAGATATTTATAACTGCTTGTAAAAATTCTTTAAATCTCATCAAGTTTAAGCTAGTGATTTAAAGATGATAAAGGAATTTTGCCTTTATAATTATCAGAAAGATAAAAGAAAATAAAAAAGAAAAGAAGATTAGTATTTATGTCCACAATTTCCGCAGAATTTAGAATCAGGAGCGTTCTTAGCACCACATTCGGTACAGAATTTGACAGAACCTTTCTTCTCATCGTCCGTAGGATCTCCACAGTGAGCACAGAATTTTGCTATTGCTGATACTTTATTTTTACACTGATTACATTCTATAAAGGCTGTTTCTACTTCACCTTTTTTCTCTATTTTTTCAGCTTGTTTTATTTCGCTTCTTGAGAATAGATTGTTTACCATCACTGCACCTGTTAGTCCACTTCCACCTTCAGGAAGTGCATCAGCTACTTGAGCCATACCTGCATATTGTTGGACTTGGCCTGCTGATACACCAGATCTCATCCAGAACAGTCTGTCTCTATATTCTGGAGTTGTATCTATACCACCAAACTTCAAGTTCTTTAGGTTTACACCCATTTCAAATAGATCGCCTTTAACTTCCTTTTCAATGAAATCAGAAGTTTTACCTAGATTTGACATTACATCAACAATACCCTTTTCGGATAATTTGCTGATTACTGATTCCACTACGAATGATCTAAAGAAATCATTGAAAGCAGCTGTTGTAAAGATGTCTCTATTTCCAGCTATTTCGAATGCGAATTTTTGTGGGTCTGCTACTTTATAGAAATAATCTCCAAAGAACTGCAAAGGTGCTAATTCTTGTGTTTGACTTCTTCCACCGAATTTTCCTTGAAAATCACTCATTGATAGAAAAATCACTTGACAGTTAAATGGTGATTTGTCGAATCCTACAATTCTTGATAGGAATGTAGTTAATAGTGGAATATTCTTTGTTTTCATAAAGTGTCTGCCTGATTTAAGAACATCGTAAGCGATAGAGTCTTTTATAAATACTGCGACTTGGTTAGGCATTACATTGACCTGATCTCCCCAGTTTATTGTATCTCGGGGATGTCTGTACATTATTTCGTCTCCACGCCCTGTTGCCCATTCAATTACTTCAACCATTTTTATTACCTCTTTAATTTTAACCTTAAGTCGGTTCTAAATCAAAATATTGTAAATCTTACTTTTAAAGGTATTTAAAGTGCTCCTCTAACTCTTCTTTTAACTCATCAGATGCAATTTATTTTGCATCGCGATTTATTCAACAAACCTTTATTACTGTTTGAGAATAATTAATTCTGAAAGAATTGAATAGAAATATACTCACACTATCATTCTTACTACTATTAGCATTTCCATTTATTGTAGCTTTGAATGCACACTCACCAACCATAGATGATGTTTTAACGAATGTAAATGAGTATGAGAACTATCAAAAATCGAGTTATTCTAATTTAGGAGATGTCATCATTCCAAATTCGGAAAAATTTGGTAATCAAGAAAAATTCTGGGTCAGGGATTTTTCAAGTTATAGTTATTATCGGATTAATGTAACTTTGCTAGCTGTTGGTAATTGGAGTTATGTCTACATGGACAACAGAACAGTAGATGACATTGGAATTGTGGAAGCAATAAAAACATGCAAAATCTTTAGAGATGAGTTTGATTCTATTATTTATCCAAAAGCTATTGAATTTGCAGGTCATCCAGATGGTATTCTTGGTGATATCGATGGTGATCCTCATGTTTCAATTGTATTTCTCCCTTTTATATTTCATACTGGATATTATTCTGCAATTAATGAGGAAGTTACTTATCCTTACTCAAACAGAAGGGAAATGGTCTATATTGATACTGATATTAGTGTTCTTGAAGCAATCAAAACCTTAGCTCATGAATTTAATCATCTGATCTTTTCTAACAATGATCCTGAAGATGCGGTTTTTATTGGTGAAGGAATTGCAGAATATGCAATTCTATACACTGGTTACTTATCTAATTCTTCCTATCTTCTGAAAGGGCAAGGTTATAACTTGACAGATTTTTCAATGCTTTATGCAGATTCACCAGATGTTTCACTATTATGCTGGGATCCTGGTTTGTCAAATATGATGATAAACTATGCAAGCGCGTATTTGTTTATCTTTTATTTTGCTGAGAAATATGGGGTTGATATATTGAGAGAACTTATACAAACGGATATTGATGGTCCAGCAGCTATTGAGCTAGTTCTCTTAAACAATGGTTTTAATATAGCATTCAATGAGGTCTACCTGAATTGGATAACGGCATGTACACTAGATTTACAAGGAGTACACAACAATATTTACGCTTTTGAGAATGCTGATTTCAAAATTAATGAAATGACTCCTGCTAACATTTTTCCACATAAAAGAGATCGTATGAAGCTTAATTACTATGGTTTCGATGTAACAAAACTTGAAGTCGCTCCTGATCTTTTCACACTTCAAATTGATACTCCAAAATCTCCATATGGTCTTGGTATTGTTTCTGCAATTTACGATAGTAACGGGTGGAATATTACTAAAAAAATAATCTTCAAAGAAAACGGTACAATTGCACAATTCTACTCTGGAGAAGATATTGAATATGCATATATTTTAACTAGTTTAATTAAAAATTCACCAGCAGCTCCATTAGTATATTATTCACCTCCATTTGACAAATTGGACTATAATTTGTTAGAGGGACACATAAATCTAACAGGTACACCTTCCAAAACAGGTTATACGGATTTAATTATTCTTACATTGTCACTGTTTTTCAGTAATTTAATTCTGAATATTAGAAGAAAGAGATGAACTAAGTTACAGTATTATCTTTTATAGTAAATCCTTCACCTTTCTTCTTCCATTTGTTCAACTAAAGAGATATATAACTGTCTAAAAACTCATATCCATAAATAGTTAGGAGTTACAGAATTCATGCAAATCCTTTTATTTCAAGATAGAAGACTCTTTCTTCACTTTTTGCAAATTCTAATTGCTTCACTAGGAATCGGATTAGCACGTCTGTTATTACCCTTCCAAGTAGTTGCTTTAGGGGGAACTGAAGCAATTGTTTCCATCACTTCCGTTTTATATGCGGCAGGACAAGTTCTTGGATTAATTGTTTTAGCAAGAATTTGCGGAAGAGGTGAATCTGCTTTCTTTGTTGTTATGATAATGTGGTTCTCAAGTTTAATTTCCATGATTTTACCTTTTCTAGCTACAGTTACAATTGCTCGTTTTTTTGAAGGATTAGGTTATGGATTACTCATAATTGCTATACTCAATTTTTCTGATACATTTTTTAAGGAGAATAAAGGTGAAGCAGTTGGGACGCTCTTTGGAAGTATCTTTTTTGGAGGAGCTAT
>JAGLTB010000048.1 GCA_023270155.1 Candidatus Heimdallarchaeota archaeon
GTTTATTTGAGGAAACCATCTTCGGGGAAAGAACTTTCTGGATTTTTTCTCCCTTCCAATTAGTTATACTTATCGGCATTTTTCTAGCTTTGATTTCAGTTATACTAGCATTCATTGTTCATAGAAGAACAGGAACTAAAGTGTTTGAAATTGACAACATAGCAATACCTCATTTTCATCTTAAAAATCTTAAGGGAATGTTTAAGTTTCTACCTTTTGTTCTCCTTCTGATAATTTATGCTCTTTATGATTTCTCTCACGGAATATATACGCCAAATCTCCCACTTGTTCTTTCTTCTCATGGTATTTCGAAAATTGAAATTTCTCTGATATTCTTTACTGGTGATGCGATTTGGGGATTAGCCCAGATATTTACAGGTAAACTTGTTGATAAGATGGGTTCGTGGATACCAATGGCGCTAAGTATGGTCATCAAAGGAACAGGAGTTATAGGCTATAATTTGGTTTATCCATGGATAGGGGTTCTTTTTCTCTTTGCAATCGTTGGTGTAGGTGAATCGTTAATGGAACCAGCAAGGAATATTGCTGTTTTAGAAATGGAGAAATATTTTGATACTGAATTATCAAGTGATGAAGTTCATCATGAACACAAACATCTTAATATTTCAATGAGTAGGGGACATGGATTTTCTTTTGGAATTCATTCACATGTCCATGAACATAAGCCTAGTAAAGAATCTATGATTATGGGATTACAATTAACAGGAATAGTGTCGTTTGGATTAGGTGGAATTGTCGGTAGTGCAATTTTAGGTTTTGGGGGATCTGCTGAACTACTTATTTATATTGGTGCAGGTGTATTGATTTTTGCTTCATTCTTTGCTATAGTAGAAAAAATATACAAATATGAAGAAAAGAAATAGTAGCAATTTTGTTAGCATTAACCACAGAAGTCGAACATGGCAAACCTTACTTCTTGAGTAATTAACTTACCTCTTCACTCTCCGGTTCCTGAACATCTGACTCTATTATTAGCTCTTCTGTTTCTATTTTTTCTATCTCTTCTTTACACATTGGACATTTTGGATTTAATCTCAGCCATGTACGCAAATGGTTCTCATGGTAAATATTATCACAATGCTGGCAAACTGCTACTTCTGTCCCCTGTTCTACATATGAATTACAAATCTTGCATCTTGGTAGCATTTTGGCACAATTCCAGCAATCCATTCTTTGACTTGTGTTAGGATAATTACAGTAAGGGCATCTGATTATTACTCTTCTTTTAAGTCGTTTAGTGACTTTTGTTGATGTTTTATACAGGAATGTCCTTGCTGAGCTTACATCCTCTCCGAAGTATTCTCTCCAGTCTAAAATTGGTTTTACAAACGCTACTAAACAAACTAGAGACGAAATTGCTAATCTTATCTCAAAATTCAACACATCTTTCGGTAAAACAAAGAACAATACTACTCCAAAAACGAATAAGATTAGATAATTCCTTATAAACACATATTTTATAGCTCTACCAATTACTTTTATCTTATCCCAAATCCAACGCATTATCATTTTGAATCTTTCTGGATTATATAACCAGCTGAAAAATCTCTTGAGAATTTTTGGTATTTGCTTTGTGACCTTCCACCAAGCTTGCGCAAAAGTTTCTATTATTCTTCCCAGTGTCTTAAAGATTTCAGCTAGTTCCTTTCTGAAGTGAAATATCAGATTGATTAAGATTAATCCTGCGCCTACATAGTAATAATACCTGGATTGATGATAGGGTATGATTCCTATGGCACCTAGAATGATAACTGTTAAACCTATTAAAGTGAACAAATTCCACGGAGATAAGATTAATTTCCAATTTAGTCTTTTCCACATTTGTCTTAGAGCTTCTTTCAGCCTTTTCATCATCTGTAGGAATTTGATATTTAGGTCATATACTTCCATGAAATACCCAAGAATTATCACAAGTACTCCTCCAAACATCAGCAGAAAGTATGGAAATTCTCTCTGGAACAAAGTTATATTCATGATGAACATAAGAACGGGGAAGTAGAGAAGAACAAATCCAAGGAAAGCAGTTATAGCTCCTAAAACAAAATCCTCAATTCCTTTTCTTCTTAACCTTCTTACTATCAATCCAAAACCAAGTATTAACACTCCAAAGATGAACACTGACAGAACTACTCTAAAACGCCAATCTTCTGTATCAAGTTGAAGAGCTACTGATAACACTATTGTGCTAATTATTCCTATAAGAGAGATAGCTAATCCAATCCAGAAAATGATTATATCCGGATTTCTTGTTTTTTCTTCTTTGAGTTTAGTTTTATCTTCACTCATTCTTGCCACCTCTCCTTGATTTTTATCGCTAGTTCTCTCGAACTTCCAGTTCTAAGCTTCTTGAATTGACGTTGCAGTAGTAGAAAAGCCACAATAGCTAACAGAATCAATCCACCACCAATCGCTGCCATCGTCACATGAGCTAAATTTCCGATAGGTGTGCGTAAAAAATCAACTCCAATAAGTAAGGAAAGACCATAAGCAGTAGATCCTAACAGAGTCAAAAGCAGAATTAACCAGATGAAATTATCAAAAACATAAATTGCAAATGACCGTATTGTTAGCCAAATTGTGTCTAGCATTTTCTTGATTACTTTTGGTATTTTCTTCAAAAATTCCCAGAATCTCTTTGGATGGAAAATCCAATGTCCAAAAAGCAAGAATGCTCCACCTATTGAAACAGTGAGTATTGCTGCAATATTCCAGTTTCTGGTGAATCCTATAACCATTCCATATATTACTGTTGCAAGTCCAAAAATTCTAAAGATTATTACTCTATGTTTGAATAGAGTTCTAATCATTTTCTTGAACATATTATAAACGTATTTCAAGACAGCTTTTCTCGAAAGAACTAAACTAAATACAATAACAATTATTCCGATCCAGATCAAGTGATTGGTAACAATACCAAAGTTGATACTTCCTCCTAGACCTGCATATATTAGAATAAACCAAATACCTATTGCAGCTCCTATCAACCTCAGAAACTCCTTTAGAAAAATCCACCAGTGTTCTCTAATGAAATTAGCTAAAGTAACCAATCTAGTCCATATTCCTTTTAGAACTCTTCTAACAAAATTATAAATTGCATTTAGGGATCTATAGAAAACATCTACTGCGATGAATCTAATTCCTCTCCATATTGTTCTGTAATGATGAATTGGAATATATAATACACTGACTGCTATAATGATTGCATACCACCATTCAAAACTTTTTGAAATTTGGATTGAGAAATAAATTATTACAACAATCGCTACAATATCTATAGTATAGAGAAGAACCTTTATCCAATTCTCTTTTATAAATCGCAGGATATTCACGAATGCTCTCCAAAGATATCTAATTGGTTGTGACAACCATATAAGAAAATCTTTCAGCAATAAACCAACATGTTTGAAGAAACGTCCAATCTGCTTAAGGATAAATATCCGTGTTAATGTTTGAAAAACTATAATGAATAATATTATCCAACCTGCATAGATGTCTGGTTTTACAAAAATCCAGAATATAATCCCTAGGGTAATAATAGCTACAATTCGCATGAACTCTTTGAGAAGGATCCACCAATGTTTTTTAAGGAAATTATATATTGCATCCGCTACTTTCTTTATTATTCTTCCTACTGCTTTCAGAAAATTGAGTATTAGAATTGGTTCCACAATTATTCGAGCAAAAATAGCTAAAAATGCTCCAATTACCATTAAAGATGATGTAAGAGGAAGCCAATCCCCTGATTCATTTATTGTGAATTGTAGAACAAAACCAAGAACAAATAAAAGTATTCCAAGCAATCTAAGGAAAGCTGTTTTATGCTTACTAATAAACCTCCAAACAGCTTTTCTGGAAAATATTTCAGCGATTAAAGCAACTACTATGCCTATTGCATAATAAAAACTCGGAATAAAGAACCAAATTTCCATTCCAGTTAGTACAATTATGATAATCCCTACTGCAAAGAAAATAAGTCTAACAGATTCTGCAATAATTCTCTTCCAGTATTTTCTAAAGAATTCCGCTATTTTCTTAAATGTGAATTTTATTGCTTTGTATATAGCTTTTAGGATGAATCGTCTTGTGAAAACTTGAAAGATTATAGCAAACAGTATCACCCAACCTGTATAGATGTCTGGTTTTACAAAAATCCAGAAAATAATCCCTAAAGCAACTATAGAAGCTATTCGCAGAAATTCTTTCAGAATAATCCACCAGTGTTTTCCAATGAATTTGAAGAAAGAAATAAAAGCATTCCAAACACCAACAGATATTCTTTTTACCATTACAGCAATTTCATAGAATATTCTATAAAAGACATCAACTGCAATAAAGCGTATTGCTCTCCATATTCTTCTGTAATGATGAACGATAGGATAAACACAGCTTACTGAAAAGATGATTAACTTCCAAATTACAATTTCCCAAGTTACTGCTACATAGATAATTATTGCTAAAGAAACAACATCTAAGGAATATAGAATAATGTTTTTCCAGTGAGTTTTAAACCATCTGAAGAAGGAAACAAGTGTATTCCACAGGAATTTGATAGGTTTTTTTATTAGTTCCCAAATTCCTTGATCAAGAAAAGTCAACTCAAAGAATATTCCTACAGCAATTGCTCCTATCCCCCAGTAAACAAAGAATGTATCCCCAAGAACGGAAGTTAGAAAACTTTCTCCAAAAGTTATTTGCTTAATAACTGAACTTAGAATTAACAAAAAACCAATAACTATCAGAAATACACCAATCTGAACTTTCTTTCTGACTGTCAGATTATATCTTAACATTTGAGTTGCAAGATAGAAAGTAATCACAATTGAGACCACTATTAGTGAAATTGACAGTACATTTAATAAAATTAAAAGTGCAGTAGACCCTTCTAAAACTAAAGAAAATACCAATATTGCTACTATTAGAACTACAAATAAATAATAGAATATATTTGACAAATAAGTATGAATTTTTTTCTCTTTCTCGACTTCCATCTTACTATATTATACTTCCTATTATTTAAGAATTCACCAAAAAGAAATTTTAGCCTTTTGTTTAATGAATTGCATATCAAGTTAGCCTTATATCTCATTAACCTCTATTTTTTCTTAAGTGATCTCGATGTCTGAATTTGAAGTTCTTCCCCCTATGGAATAACTAATGTTATGATTACAAGAAAGAGCTTTATCTAAAACAGTCATAGCAGTTTTCATTCAAGGTAAAGGATGTTTATAGTGTTCATCCACTTTCGAATACTCTTTTCCATTAAAAACTAGAAATTCTGCATGTACATCATGTAAATCTCCATGCTTCTGATACCAGGGAGATGTTCCTAACAAAGCCCATTTTTCCGCTGTTTCTGGGAGAATTGTTAGTGGGACTTTGGTTTCTTCTGTAATTATAATAGACTCTACTAAAGAAAGTGTTGCTGATAGTATCACCGCTGTTGGTGTTTTCCTTAGTGAAGAATGATTCCATAATTGTGTCTTTTTAATGATTTTGTCAATAATCTCGTCAGAAAAAATAATCTTATCCAAGTTCGATTCTTCTATTAGTTTTCCAAGTAGTTCTTTGTAGAGAGACTCATTAAAGGGGTATTCTCTTACAATATCATAAATATCAAAATCTTCCTTTGTAAAATCTGAAATTTCTTTTCCTCCTGATATAATATAGAACATTGGATCATAATCAGAGAATCGTTCTTTTAATTCCGTTTTTAATTCTTCAATATCAATTTCCACTTCATCCAAAAACAAGACAAAACTTGCTGATGTTGTACTTTTAGCTACCCACCCACTTATTGCTTTTGGATCATTTTCTGGATTGTGATCTATCTTTTTATATTTTCCAGCTTCATCTTTCCAGAATTCAGATCTATAGACAAAAGGAATCTCTAATTCTTTACACTTTTTCATCAGAGAATACATAATTTGTGTTTTACCTGAACCCCTATATCTTCCATAAAGATGTACGTTTTTCTCAGGTAGGATATTGTCTTTTATCTTAACTAAATTGTGCTCTAAAAGCTTAACAATAGAATGATTCACCGTGAAATCATGTCTTGCAAAGCAGCATTCAGGATTAATGAGGGGTTGATACTGGGGATATTTTTCAGCTATTTTATCAGCTTCTTCTCTCAAAAGACCTATGTTGATGTTTAATATCTCCTTCTCCTGATGTGGAAACGCTATTTTGGGAATAGCATCTTCCCCAAACAGCAATTTTCCAGTATTCTTCAGATTAAGCATATCCTCAGGTAGCAAACAGTGTGAATTTTGAATGTTAATATGCCAAACATTATCTTTTGTTCTGATGTATCCTCTTGAAAATGAAGAAGCAAAAGCTGTTCCTAATTCCCAACCAAATTCATCCTGTATTTTATCGTAAACCAAATCAATGAGTAATAGATTCTCTATTGAATAATCTTCTTTTTCCAAGATGATTACTAATCCAATCTTATCCTTCATCCATCTATCAAATAAAGCTAATTCTTTTGTGAATTCATAAACTGATATAACATTAGGAATAATAGTTTTCAACATTTCAATGAATGTTTCAAGCATTTTATCTCTATCACTCATTCTCTCACATTCGAAATACTTCTAGATAAAATTCCTTAGCTCCATAAAAACTCTACTAAAATCTGCTTGATCATCTTCTATATTGACTAAGTTCCACAAGTTGGGTAATTTTTTACCTTTCGTCTCAAAAGCTTTTTCTAGAGCAAATAGGAATAATTTTCTACTATTTTCAACTACTTCAATAACACTTGTAAGAGAGATGTTCTTTTGCCTGCAGCTTGCGACTTCAACTACGAAGTCACTTAATACCCCAAAAAATTCATTAGAAAACCAATAAGCAGCTTTTAGTTTTCCTGTGACATTATTTTCTTTTAAGGAATATAATAATCTTGGAAAGTAGAGTATCCAGTTTGCTGCATGATTGTAATTAGGAGACTTTGAAGGTTGGAATGGGTATTCTTTACTTAATTCTTCAATTTCTGTTAAATCTTCAACAAATTTAATCCAAAAACAATCAATTGGAGGAATGGGAAACATCTTAATAAGATCTTCACCATACAGCACCTCGCCTTTATTTAGAATCATGAAATCATCAATGAGTGTCAAAGGGTATTGACTGATTATTTCTTGATCTAAATGGTGAACAACCATTCCCTCAAGATCATTGTAGATAATTCTCGGATTTTCTAGCATAGTGAAGGGGATGAAGTAAACAGTAAAAATTTCTGCAAATTCCTTGTTCAATTTATCTAATCGAGATAGTATATCATCTAAAACATCATAATCGTTTTGCCACAAGCTTTTTTCAAGAATTACAGCTACATCTATTTCACTATATCTCTTGGAAAAATCGTCTAAGGTAAGACCACCAAAAAGAATAACTGAGCGAGTAGCCAAAGAGGTAGCTACTAGTTCTGTAAATACTTTTAGAAACTGTTCAAGCTCAGGATAGCGGTCATAGGTGACCTTCATAATATGCTTATTGTGAATAAGGGTTATTAGCTTTTCGCATTTTTAACTTTTCAATAATCTTTCAGTAATAGCATAGAATAAAAATAAAAGAAAAAGAAAAAGGAAGAAGATTATACACTGTCAATAATCAGTGTTTCCCATGCATCAAGTTGTAATATGTAGAACGATAAACTGAACAAAACGGTTGTTGGTCTATCAGAATAATCAAACGTGATTGTTAAATGGTGATCCAATGCACTAGTAAAATTGATACCACCAACTGCTTGAGCTACTGGGAATTGTACATCATCGTTTATCGGTCCAGCTGCATCGGGTAACCAATATTGTTCTGTTGTATCATCGTAGATTTCATATATGAAATCAATCCTTCCACTTCCAAACCATGTTATCTGCATTTGAGTAATTGTCAATGTAGTAGGCACCATACTTTGCACGTAGAAAGATAAATAACCTCTTCTTCTGAAGAAGAAGCCTCCTCTACCATCAATAGCTGCAGCACCGTAAATATTGAGTATATCATTATCAACTTCAACGATATCTAGTGTTGATGTATTACTATTAGCTAGAGCTGCCATGTCAAAAACTTGAGCTGATATTGAGTAATTACCGTCTGGTAGGAGAAATGTATTGAATTCTAATACCCATTTGTTTTGATTAGCTATGAACACTGCTGTACCTTCTACACTATGTTGATAGAAATATTCAATGGAAGAAGTATTATAATTATAGAAAGAAACATCGAATTTGGTTGTATCTATTCCTGAAGGATCATATGCATAAACCTCGAAAGTATAGAATTCCGAGATTAAAGTATCATTTATATTAATTGCATCTATGAAGTAAGATTCAGGTGCTACATTGTCTATTAGAGTGAATGCTTGTCCATTGCTATTCAAATTACCTGCTTCATCTTTTATATAAATAGTAAAAGTAAATTCATCTTCTGCCATTGTAGCTGTTTTAGGTCCTGTTAATACATAATCAGTTGTAGCATCTGAAACAGAAGTAAACACTGACTCGAATCCATAAACATCTCCACCCAATACGAGGGTTTGATTAATAAGTTGAGCTCCTGCTATACCAAAAATCCAAGAAACATCTAAGGAATCTCCAGGATTGATAACACTATCACTTAATAAGAGAGTTACAGATATTTCCTCATTATCAATACCGAATGTTCTTGTTTCTTGAGCGCTTTGTCCAAGAGCATCACTCACATAAAAAGTGATTTCATAATCATCTTGGTCAGCGTAAAGGCTTGAATCAATATTATCAGCAACTGTCTGATTTGTTAGAACAACAGATCCGCCGGGCAATGCGAAATCGTAAGTTATAATAGAAGATTTGTAACCTCCAGTAGCGATTGCTTGTGGATCTATTATTCCACTAGCCCAACTATCTTCAATTGGACTGAGAACTGTAAAATCAAGTACCTCAATATAATTAATTTGTTTTAGATTATCAGGAGCAAAAGCTACAAGTTCATCATCATAAACAAGTTTTATTCTAAAGATATTTTCACCAATTTCCACATAAGTTGATGGATCAAAAGTAACAACTAAATCTAGCCTTTCAGCAGGATTAACCGTTAATGGAAATGGTATTCCTTCGACATATGCATTACTTATTTCTATTGTTTCGTTGATACTCTCTGTATCTATAGTTACATTAATTTGCGAGATTACAGCATTAGCACTTCCTGTATTCTGGATTGTTACATATGCAACATCTACAACAGAATCCCCGTCACTGTCAAACCATTGTATAGTGATTAAATCAACATTTGCGCTTCCTCTGAGCATTGGAACTACAATAAAATATACCATTGCACTTGCGGCTACAACTAAACTGATTAAGAGTATAGTAGCAATTACTGGCGAAACTGCTTTTCTTTTCATTCTGAATACCTTCTTTACAATACCGTTGAACGGTCGTTATATTAAATACGAATTTAAAGCTAATAAACTTTATTGCTGTCCTAGTTAGGAACGACATTTAGAACGAATGACTTATAAAAACAATTTATGGTTTTGAGCTTGAAATAAATGTCCCAAGAGAAAAAGATTTCTGTTAAAGAAAAAGTATACAAAAAAAACGATGAACTTGCAGAGGAAATTCGTATAAAAATGAACAACAATGGAAAACTGTTTTTCAATATAATGGGGTCAGTAGGTGCTGGAAAAACATTATTGCTTGAAAATCTAGCTGTGAAATTATCTTCCAAATATAGAGTTTTTGTTATCAATGGAGATATTGCAACTACAATTGATGCTGATCGTATCGCCAAACATGGAGTAAAGACAGTTCAGATTAATACAGGTGGAGGGTGTCATCTTAATGCAAATTTAATTTCGAAGGAATTAGAAAAAATCAATATTGATGATTATGATATCTTTTTTACTGAAAATGTTGGTAATCTAATATGTCCTGCAGCTTGGGATGTTGGTGCGCAAATGAATATCGTTGTAGTAAGCATTACTGAAGGTGAATACGTCATCAAGAAACATCCAATAATCTTTAAAGATGCAGAGATAGCTATAATCAACAAATGTGATTTAGATGGGTTGGGATTTGATTCTAAGGTTTTAGAGGAAGATGCTGCGAAGATTAAGTCTGGAATGAAAGTAATTTGCACAAGCGCTAAAACAGGTCAAGGAATTGATGATTTTATTGAAGCTCTTGGAATAGAAATACCTAGGGACGAATAACATGCATGAATATAGCCTTGCTTTTGCTATAGTAGAACAAGTGAAAGAGATAATTGAGGAACATAAGGCTATAAGAGTAAAAAAAATCATTATTTCAGCTGGACCTTATGAACTGATTATACCTGACCTTTTGCAGGATTCTTTCAAAATAATTATTGATGAACTTGAAAAATTCAAAGAATCTGTTTTAGAGCTAATCCGAAAACCAGCTAGAATAACATGTTTAGAATGTGACTATAATGGTGAACCTGATACAGAAGGAGATGAAGAGTTTGCTTATAATTTTAAATGTCCTGAATGTGGATCACGAGACACACATATTGACAGAAGTTATTTAACTATAGAAACAGTTGATTTAGAACTACCAAGTTGACTATAAGTTCCTACTTTTAGAGATGGGTTTGAATTTGGAAAACTATAAAAGACTCCTTATTAGATGTTAAATCATGAGAGTAATTGCAATCGTTGGATTAGTAATATTAGGCATTATTCTAAGTCCATTAGTGATTGCTCTTGGTTTATCTATTGCTGCAATTGTGTTACTTATAACAGTTTTTACATATCTCTACAGATTTCTTACTCTTGCTGAATTCCGAGATAAATCAAAGAGAAAGAAAGGAGAGAGAAATAATTCTTAAGAATCTACGTGAATATTAAATCCATATATGCCTATCAAATGAAACTAATCTTTTGCTGATTTTATCAACTAAAATATCATCCTCAATGCGAACACCAAACTTCTCTGGAATGTAAATTCCTGGCTCATCTGTGTGTACATTCCCAGAAACCAATGGATCCTTATTGCCTTTTACAATATAAGGATCTTCATGAACTTCCAAACCTAATCCATGACCTAATCTGTGAGTAAAGCATTTACCATAGTCAGCTTTTTCAATGACTTCCCTCGCTGCAAAATCTACCTGTTCTGCTGTGACACCAGTTTTTGATTTTAGAAGTGCTGCTTCATTTGCTTGTTCTACAATATCATAGACTTTCAGGAACTCTTCTGAAGCTCTTCCAAAAACAGTTGTAACAGTTATGTCTGCAAAATAGTTGTCACATGTAGTTCCTGCGTCTATTAGAACAACACTGTTTTTCTGGAGTTTTTTGGTTGAAGGAGGTCCATGTGGCATTGCACTATTTTCATCGATTTGTACAAGAACCCAACTAGGTTCTCCAGATAAACGAGTCATCTCTTTTTGAGCTCTTTTAAGAATCTCTAATTCTGTTAATCCCTCTTCCAGATTTTCGATTGTTTTCAAAATCCCTTTAACCGTATTTTCTCCAGATATCTCCATCCTCTCTATTTCTGCATAATCCTTAATTGTTCTCATTTTTCTTATTAAAAATCCCCCATCTATGAATTCAGCATTGGGAAATTTCTTCTTAAGTCTGGAATAAACTTCAAACGGTGTTGTGGGCTCCATTGCTATTTTTTTCACATCATAAGAGATAGCTTCTTTTAGAACAGCATAAGGATCATCTTCTTCCTTCCATGTAACTACATCATCAAATGTAGTGTATTTCGTCATTCTCTCTTTTTCGAAAGAAGGTGCAATTAGAATTGAATCATCATCTTTCTGAATTATTCCACAGACTAATCTTTCACTAATATGAAAGGCACCTTTAAACATGTACAAGAAATCTACAGAGGGTGGGATAATGAAAAGATCGACATCTTCTTTTTCAATATCTTTCTTAAGTTTCTTTTCCCTTTCTTCAAAATTTAATGGTTTCACATGCTTTGTTTTTTTAATTCTATTTAGTTTTTTTGTAAGAAAATCTTAAACTTGCTAGATTATGTATAAAAAATCGCTTGAACATTTATTACAAATAATTTAAAACTGATAATTAGTATTGAAGCTTATGCATCTTTCATTATTAAAAACACGACCATTCAATAAATTTGTTGAAATGGAACTTGAAAGAGATAATTTGTACCGATCATTTAGAACTTTAGATGAACCAGAAGAGATTTCCACTTCTTGGGTTACATTTGCTGAATCATGCTCTCAAAATCTTTCAGTTATCAACAGTCTAGCAGATATGGCAATACAAAGAATTTATGATGTTTATGTTGATACAAGTCAAGAAAAAGATAATCCACTGGTTCTTCATGAGTTACTGTATGGAGATTTTCGTAATCAATTAGCAGCTCTTAATCAATTTGAATTGCAATTAAGTGTTCTAACCTATGTATATTCCCAAGTCCGGAACAGAGGAGTTTTCAATCATGCTCCAAAAACAACACAGTATGAATACTATATCACTGCTAAAGAATCTATAGATACAATTCTTTATCGAATCTTAAATAATGAAATTCCTACAGTAGAAAATGAAGATTTGACTCCTTCACCTTCTGTTCCTGATATGCTTCAAGTTCTAATGCCTTTAGTTCAATTAGAGAATCTGAAAAGATTAATTCCAGTTTATGATAGTCTTCCTGATCATAAAAATGATCCTAAAGTGTTATCTAAAAAGGGAGAGTACGATTATTTACAAGGAATCACCCTTGTGACCCATATAATAGATATTGCAAGAAAAGCTTCTAGAGATTTTTGGTGGGCTGATCCTATTTCGGAACTTTCCATTCTAAATCATGCGAAAGAGCATTTTGAAACAGTAATCTCCTTATGGAATAAAATCCCTGAAACATTAGGAAATAGAGCTTTAGCAATTCAAAGCGATTTTTTACCAATTGTTGATGCCCATAGTGCAATCTCCCTTGTACAACATTTCAAATTACTTGCTCAAAATGCAA
>JAGLTB010000049.1 GCA_023270155.1 Candidatus Heimdallarchaeota archaeon
TGGAAGAATGTCTGGTGGGCTTGTATTATGTTTGTCATAGCAAATTTCGGTTATCAAGTAGGGAGAATGTTCTATGACTCTATGATACCTTTCATCTCTAAAACTGAAGAAAGAGGAAAAACCTCTGGTATTTCAGGATCTCTAAGTTTCCTAGGAACATTCGCTGCAATAGGATTATCTATGGCAGCATATGGAATCTGGGAGAAATATAGTGAACCCGGTCTAGTATTTGCCGATCCTGTAGCAAATCCTCCTGAATATAGAAGTATATTCTATCTTTTCGGAATTGCAGTTGCTGCGATTGTTTTATTTGCTATCCCCTTCTTGTTTAGTAAAGAAAAAGAAAATCCAAATCTGAATGGATTCCGTCAAAATCTCAGCTTAGCAAATAAATCATTTAGAGAAACTTTGAGAGAAATTTTCGTACATCGATACAAAAATGCTATTCTTTTTATTTTGGCTTGGTTTTTCATTACAGATGCAGCGAATACAACAATTCTCTATATGCAATTAGTCATGGTAGATGGAGCTGGTGCTAATCCAAGCCAAGCTCTGTATGTTATAGGTATAGGAGGTGTTCTCGCTATGATTGGAGCAATAGGTGTCGGATTATTATTAGATAGGTGGGGACCTAAAAAGAATTTCATTATCAATGTCTTCGCTTGGTTCTTTGCAGTTATTATATGTATCTTAGCTGTTATTAAAATCGATGGAGTTCATATCCTCCCCTGGCAGATAATGTATGCAGTTGCTTTCTTTATTGGTCTTGGATTTGGTGGTCTGTGGCTTATAGGAAGACAGTTTGTATTTGAAATAGCCCCACCGGATAAAATAACACAATATCAAGGATTCAAACAAATAGCTGGTAGAGTTAGTGCTATTGTCAGTCCACTTATCTTCATGGGTTTCCTAGGTCTTGGGAATGCTCTTGGTCTTGATATTTCTAATCAGTATGCAATCGCTCTTGCACCTTTGCTTGTGTTCTTCCTTATAGGATTTTTCATTTTGCTCAGGTATAAGGATGTTCATAAAGCCTATTTAGTCGGAGAAAGAGCTCCATACAAAAGATTAGATAAGAAGATGCTTAAAGAAGATCGCGAACTAGAAATATAGTCACGCTTCTTCTTTTTCAATCATTTTTTGTTCCTGCTCTGAATTATTTTTGAAATTGTTAAATAAATAAATTATCTATTTAAATGACAAAATGAAAAAGCAAATTTTTTTTAAGTGCAATGTTCTAACTAAATTAATATCATCTGAAAACAAACACATAATAAATCAACTAAATCAAGAGGAATAACTTATGAATAAAGCTAACGAATCTTTAGACGAAGAAGTTATGGATTTAGAGGATTTTTTAAAGCAATCATCAGCTTCAGCAGCTGATGTTAAAGAGCTTCAAGAAAGAAATAGGATCTTAATAGAATCGCTTAGAAAGGTTAAACTACTTGTTGAAAGATTATTGACCCAAAATAGACAATTCAAAAGAAAAGTAGAACAAATGGAGTCAGATATTGGAGAGCAGAACAAGAAAGGCGTAAAAATTGTTTCTGCAGCTCGATATCAGGAAATGCAAAATAATGCTGACGAGTTAGGGCGAAGTCTTCCAAAACTAATCAAATTAATAAAACTCCTAAATCAAGAAAACAAACTTTTCAAAGATAAATATAATGCGCTTGAAAATGAATTTGAAGATATAATTAATGAGCGAGATGATCTGAAAGAGAAGATAATTCATTTAAATGATCAAACACAACAAGACAAAATTGCTGAACTAACCGAACTCTTTCCAATTGAAGAGTTTGCTGATAAAGTAGCAAAATCTATCAAAGCAACAACTGATATTTCAAAGCTAGTAGAGAATGATTTTGAACAAGGATCTAAAACAACCGCTCGTGCAACAAGCTTTGAAGAACAAGCTAGAACAGACTTGCATCAAGTAAATGGTTTCAGTAATGAACAGATTTCCAAACTTGTGGATCTGGTAGTGGAAATTAACGAGAAGATAGAAAACTTAAGTGGGACTATGGTTGTAACAGCTCCAGCTAGACGTAGAGGAAAAACAGATTTAGATTTGTCACAGGCTATCGCAGATGGAGATTTAGATGATTTAGACGAACCTCCCGAAAGACCGGATTTAGAAGAAGTTTTGGATGATATCCTTATTTCAGGTTAATTCTAAATAATTTTAGGATGGAATCACAGTGTCGGAAACTGGTAATTTTGAGTATGAAATTAATTTAATTAAAAAAGATCATTATAAATTTGAAGTTGATTTTGGTGAAGAGATACCAAAACTCTTGATGGATGAATCGACTGAAGTTCCTGGAGGAGAAGGGAAAGGTCCTCAAGCTTCTTTTCTGTTAGCCGCAGCTGTTGGAAATTGTTTGTCAGCTTCATTTACATTTTGTTTATCGAAGAAGAAAGTGAATTTGGTTAGTCTAAAAACAAAAGTTCGATTTAAGCGAGAAAGAAACGAAGAAGGTTTTAGGAGAATTTCAAAGATAGATGTTGATTTATTCCCAGAAGTGGAAAATGAAAATGATAAGGATTTTGAAAGATGCGTGGAGATTTTCAAGAATTACTGTATTGTCTCAATGAGCGTCGAACAAGGGATAAGTATTGACGTTACAGTAAAATGAACAATACCAGATTGTGAGAGTCTCAGACTGCATTCTATCGCAATATTTAGCGACGTAGTGCATGGTCATCATCAACTCTCATATGAAGAATGAATAGATAACTAATATGCGTTTTGATTAAACATCAAACCTAATTTAGAGAGATTTTCACCCATTTTCGAACAAATTTTATTTACAATGCAAAAGATATATATAATAATACAGAAGTAATACGTCTAGTGTTTAGGTGATTAAAATTCCACCAAAGAAAAATGCAACAAGATCATCAAATGTTTATACTATAAACATCCCATCAAATTTCAAGGATGGCGTTTTAGAGCGCTCAAAGAAGTTTGGTGGTGCAAGTCAACTAATTACAATGTCTCTAGGAGATTTGGCATCTAGAATACACGGTATTCAAAGTAAATTAGATATAATGCAGGAATTAAGGGATTATATCAAGTTAGAAATTCTTTTGATGCAAAGATATGAAGAAGAATCACAAGCAAAAAAGGATACTAAATTATCTTTCAGAATAAAAGATGAAATAAGCCAAGAATGTTTAACAACAATAAGAAAGAAAACTGGATGGTCAACATCAAAATCCGTTAGAGTTTCACTTCTCTGGTACTTATATGCGAATTTTGATGAATTAGTGGCATCAGATAGTTACGTTCCATTACTAACTTGTCCTGATTGTGATTTTAGAACTCATGATCAAAGAGTTTTAGGAGTTCATGCTCAAACAGTTCATGCATCTGCACAAACATATGATACTGCTATAACAACTTCTCAAACAACGATAGATCAATTTACAACTGAACCAATTTCAGATATAGAAATAGACGAAACAAAATTGCTTCAAGAGCTCGGTTTGAATGACTTAGGAACTTTACAACCGACAGAAGAAGCGGAACCTGAAACAATTTCTCCAGTCCCTGACACTTTAGTAGATGTTTCTGATAAAAGTGATCTGAAGGAAATAATTGAAGAAAGAATCAAAGAAAGAAGATCGAAAAAAGATAAAGATGAAAAAATAGATGAATTGCAATCTGAGATATCTGATATTCTTGAGTCTTTGAGAGAAGATGGACTAATAGACGATTGACATTATAATAAAGATAATATAAAGAAAGACTAAATAATAACTTGGAGTTATCTGGATGGCCAATCCATTAAAAATACTTTTGTGTGAAGATGATACTGATATCGCTTTTTTAATTAAGATTAATATCATAAAAGCATATCCTGAAGCAGAAGTATTTATAACAAGAACAAAAGAAGAAACACTCCAAACTCTTTTTGATGTAAAATACGATATAGACGTAATTTTACTTGATTATCTTTTAGTAAATACTACCGGTTTAGAAATTTTAGAAGAGATAAGACAGATTACTGAAATACCAGTAGTTATTATTACAGGTCAAGGTTCTGAGGAAGTTGCTGTCAACGCAATGAAACTAGGAGCTTCAGATTATATAGTGAAAAGAGGGAGATTTTTCAATCAAATTCCTGGTGTAATTGATAAGGTAACCAAAGTTGAATCGAAGTATGATTTGGATAAGATTTTTGTTTCTTTTTATCGTTTTGGTGAATCTGGAACTGATCCAATTTATATCAACAAAATTCCTGCGGAATATGAAAAAGTCAAAGAAACAGTAATTCTTGCCTTAGGGGTTCTTCTGTTCACTATTTACGGAATGGGAGAGCTAGACATGCTAGAATCAGGCTCAATGATAACTGGTCCTGTGAAGATTCCAAAAATGAAACAGTATAATGCAACAAGTTTTCTCTATGTAGTGAGTGATGAAAGTCAAAAAGATCCACGCTTCAGGGGTAAAGATTACTGCATAGTTGCACTTGGGTATCCTGCTGAATACTCTGACTTAGTATATGGTATAGATAAATTAAGAAACATTCTCAATCTTTTCTTTGAAAAAGTAAACGATATATCTGAAGTTGAAGACAAAGCTAAAGATGTTGAAGAACAGATTTACAACGTTATTCGTCGTTTCTAATCCTTATTACTAAAAGCTTCATTATAAATCTGTATTAGTTTTTCTGCTTCAATTTCCCAGTTGAATTGCTTTCTGTAATTTGCTTGAGCTTCAGTTTTTAATGCATCAAGTAATTCATTATCTTTGTAAAGCTTGAAAATTTGGTCTGCTATTTCCTGAGGAGAAGTTGGATCAATTAGAAAACCAATTTTGCTTGCATTTTTAATTGCTTTCTGAAGTCCTTCAAAGTTGGAACCGATAAACGGAACTCCAGCAGAACAATATTCAAACAATCTATTTGGCATCCTAAGAAAATTGTTTTTTCCGGGTTGGAATAAAACTAATCCTACATCACACGATCTTAGAATTGATAAAGCATCATGGTAATTCATCCATCCAGTCAATTTGAAATAACTAGATAGACCTTTAATCTCAATTAGCTCCTTCATTGGTTCATAGGCTGCACCTGAACCCATAACAAGGAATTCAATTTCTGAAGGTTTAATTTTCTTTTTTAAGATCTCAACAGCTTCTACTGTTTTGTCATATCCTAAATTACTATACATAACTCCAAAGTGAACTACTCTAAATTTGTCAGAGGAAAATTCTTCTGGGATTTTCATTTGATGAGCATTATCCACATCCAGTTTCGAAGGATAGTTAGACACCCATGAGCTCTTTACTTTATACTTTCGATGAAGATTATTGGAATACGTTTCTCCTGGAGTAAGTATTCCGTTAACTAGTTTGATATACCTTCTTTCCATCCATGTATAAACCCATAAAGCTGGAAAACCAAAGGTTTCAGACATTTGTTCAGGAAAATTCTCATGGCTATCATAAATCAGAATCTTACCGTTTTTCATCAATTTGGATGAAAGAGGAAGTACATTTAGATCATGGAAATGAATTATGTCGAATTTATCATTACCTACTAGTTTCTTCACTTTTTTCCAGAATTCAAAGTATTTAAAAAACAGTTTCTTCTTTATTGGAACTCTTTTGATCGTATATCCATCTCTCTTTTCTTCCTCTGGTAGATCACCTTTTGGATTTGTCGCAATTACAGTAACTTGATTACCTTTACTCGCTAGAAATCTAGCTTCCTTCTCCACTCTAACATCAGGAGCTACTGTACTTAAGACAATCATCAGAATGTTCCAAGAATTATCACTCATTGATTTGAATAAAATTAGTTAGTATATCAAATTTTTGAATGTAATGCAATAAAGGAGAAATGTGCAAGTCTACATTTTTATATAGGAAATAGGGAAATCTCCAATAATGACTAAGGACTTAGAATTTCCTGAAAATTTCCTCTGGGGAGCAGCTCAGTCAGCTTATCAAACAGAAGGTCACAATTATAATAATGATTGGTTTAAATTCGAACAAACACAAGGAAATATCAAGAACAATGATGTTTGTGGAGAAGCTTGTGATCACTACAATCGATATGATTCTGATTTTGAGCTTTTAAGCAAATTGAATCAAAATGCTCATAGAACTGGCATAGAATGGAGTAGAATTATTCCTGAGGAAAATGAAGTAAATCATGATGAAATAGAACATTATCATAAAGTATACGAATCATTAAAAAAACACAATCTAACAAGTTTTGTAACAGTTCATCATTTTACAATACCCCTCTGGTTTGAACAAAAAGGAGGATTTCTCAAACGGAAGAATCTCAAACATTTTGAGTATTATTGCGATATTCTAGCAAAGAATTTCCCAGAAGTAGAATACTGGAATACAATAAATGAACCTGGAGTTCTACCATTAATGGGTTATATGTCTAAGGACTATCCCCCAGGAAAGAGGTCATTAGTAGCATTTAGTAGAGTATATAGTAATATGCTAAGAGCGCATGGTATCGCATATCAAAAACTAAAGGAAGAAAATCCAAAGAGTCAAGTTGGGATTGTTAAAAATGTTCCTTACTTCTATCAGAAATTTCATAGCAAATTCTGGAAAAAATGGATAGTTTCATTTTTTGATGACGTTTATAATCAGGTTTTTTTTGATTTATTAAACAACGGTAGAGTTTCGCTTAATCCTTTAATCAGAGAAAAATGGTTGAAAGGAACATCTGATTTCTTTGGAATAAATTACTATGACGCTGTTTACTTCAAATTTAAATTTGGCATTCCTTATGGAATGGATTTTACGATTCCTGGGAATACTAGAATTACACAAATGGGGTGGGGAGTTCATCCAACAGGATTGTATGAGAATATAATGAGGGTTAAGAAGGAGTTTAATGGACCTATATATGTAACTGAAAATGGTACCGCAACTTTAGAAGATAAAGAGAGACAAATATTCATTCTAGAACATCTAACTGAAGTTCACAGAGCAATTAAGGATGGTGCTGATGTTCAAGGATTTTTCTATTGGTCTTCAATGGATAATTGGGAATGGGCTGAAGGATTCAAACCACGTTTTGGATTATTAGGAATTGATTATGAGACACAAGAAAGGCAAGTAAGAGAGTCGGCAAAACTGTATGGAGAAATTGCTAAGCAAAATAGAATCCCAGCAAAACTGCTAGAGAAGTTTAAATTTAATGCTTAAGCTATGTGTAATCAATGACAACTTCTATCAAGCTCCTCTTTGATCCTAAAGTAGAAGAAAAAGAAGTTCACATTATAAGCAAAGCAATTGAAGAAATTTACGAGATAGAAGTTACTTGTAGAACTGTTTTGAAAATTAAAAAATCAGCTTATAATAGAAAAAGAAAGCAGTATAATGGTCAGAAGCTACTGAATAATTTAATTGATGAGGAAAATCTCAAATTTTTTTTCTGGATTGTAGAAGATGATCTTTATGTACCTGTTATGAATTTTATTTTTGGATTAGCTACACAATTTTTCGGTGCAATTGTATCTTTCCATAGATTGGAATCACTGGAAATGAAAATCAAAGAAAGTGTTCATGAATGTGGACATATCCTAGGTCTGGGGCATTGTGTAAATCTCTGTGTAATGCAATATTCGACTAGTCTAAAAGAAGCAAACGAAAAACCTTCTAGCCTATGTTCTGAATGTGAAAACAAAATAAAGGAAAACAAAAGAAATTTTGAACCAAACAAAGATTAAATAAATGCATTGCATTCAGTACTAATTGAAGTCAGGTGTCAATTTGCTGCATCAAAAATATATCAAATCAATAGTAGAAAGCTGTAACAAAGACCAAAACTATGTAGTCATGTTACACTGGGATGCAATAGATGAGGTTCATGAAAAAATCTCTCAAAAATGTGAGTTAGTAAAAAAGTTAGGAAACATTATTGAGAAATACCAGTACAAAGACACAAACATTTCCTTCCATAAAACTGGAAAAATACTGTTTACAAATGTGAATCAAATAGATGCTTTACTGAAAGAATTATTAGAGTGATGAGAATGTCTAATGTTGAAGATTTATTAGAACAACACGGAAAGGCTATCAAAGAAGTTTATCTTGATTGGGAAAATGGAACAAGAATCGAAGAAGAAGTTCTTGAAACAATGAAGCCTTTCTATTTGGAGAAACAATTCGGTAATCCTGCAATTACACATAGAGTTGGATGGGAAACTTATGATTTCTATGTAAAAGCAAAATCAGCAATTGCAAAACCCCTTAATGCCGATCCACAATCTATTGCTCTTACTCATAGTTTTACAGAATCAAATAACCTGGCAATCAAGGGTTTAGCAAAGATGAACAAAAAGAGAAAGAAAATCATTGTCTCTGAAGTAGAGCATCTTAGTGTAATTCATACAGCTAAATCTATGTTCAAAGAAGATTACAAAGTAAAGATTTTGCCAGTCTCCAATGACGGAACTGTAAACGTAGATATTTTACAAGAAGAACTTGATGATGAAACATTATTAGTTAGCATACAATCAATCAATCATGAAATTGGCACAGTACAACCAGTAAAAGAAGCTTTAGAAATTGTTAAGGATTTTGATGAGAAAATCTTCTTTCATACTGATGCAACATCAGCTTTTGGAAGGATTCCTTTGGATTTGAGTAAATTGGAGGTTGACTTAGCTTCCTTTAGTAGTAATAGAATACTAGGACCAAAAGGAATTGCAGGGTTGTATATTAAAGACGGAATAAAATTAAAATCAATTTATGAAGGCCAACTAAGTGTTGAAATTCTCTCACCTGATGTAGAAAATCCTGCATTACTAGCTGGATTCGCTAAAGCAGTTGAATTACAGTTTAGTCAATTTGATGAAATAAAAGCTCACACAACAAAGTTAAGAGACAAATTAATGTATGGACTTCATACAAGCATAGAACGTACTGACGTAAATGGTCCTGCAGGAAAAAGAAGAGCACCAGACAATATTAATGTAAGCTTCCTCGGATGCGAAGGTGAAGCCTTAACAGTTGAAAGTAGTATGAATGGAATTTATGCTTCAAGTGGAAGCGCCTGCACAAGTAGAGTGTTAATGCCAAGTCATATACTTACAGCAATAGGTAGAAAACCTGAAGAAGCGCATGGAAGCTTATTGATGAAAGTTAATAGATTAAACACAGAAGAAGAAATAAATTATGTATTGGAAACAATGCCTAAAGTTGTTGATAGAATCAGATCAATAACTGGTGGAATTCAGATTTAGAAGGGAATAAAGATGTCAAGTAGAATACCATTACCATATGCTCCAAGGGTTCTTGAATTATTTCAAAACCCACAAAATTTAGGAAGAATGGAAGATGCGACTATCGTTTCATCAGCTGGAAGTCCAGCTTGTGGTGATATGATAGCATTTTATCTTTTAATTGATGAAAAAAGTGAAGTAATAACTAAATCAAGCTTTGAAAGCTATGGTTGCGCAAGTAATATCGCAGCTGCAAGTCAGCTGACAATTATGATAGAAAATAAGTCTCTAAAGGAAGCATGGGATTTCACATGGGCTGATGTATCTGAAGCTTTGGGAGGATTACCAAGTGTTAAGACTCATTGTGGAAGTTTAGCTGTTGGTGCATTGAGAAGAGCAATCAGAGCTTATTATAAAGAGATAAAGAACAGTAAACCTGAATGGCTACCTTCAGATTTATCCAAAGATGAAAAACATGCATTAGAAGAAGAAGCGTTAGCTGATAAACTCAAGAAAAAATACAAACTTTAATGGTTTCTCCGCATTACTCAATTTCCAAGATTTTTTCCAATGTTAGGTCTTCTTAATATTCTTCATCTACTGTGAAGAAGATTTTTATAATTTCGGAAATCATCAATGAATATGGCAGGATATAGAATTATGTCATTAATCCAGTCAGTTTTTATTCTCTTTGCCGCAGTATCAGTTCTTGATGCTGCAGATAATATCGGAATGAATACAGCATTCTTTGGAGGTTCCGCTTCTTTCTGGTGGAGTCCTTTTGCATTCTGGGCTTATTGTTTCGCAATTGTGGCAATACTTCAAATTGTTAAAGCATTTACTGTAGATGATAAAAACTGATTACATTTTCAGAGTGAGATTTGAAAATATTCCAAATCTCTTTTTTTTTATATTTAGTATTTAATCTTCAATTTCATTTGCAAATATTTTTAATATTAAATCTCCATTATACCATACTTAAAATAAAATATTGGTGAAAATATGGGATATAGAATATGGTCATTTATCCAAACGATTCTAGGACTCTTCGGTTGTTGGGTATTACTTGATTATGCACTAGTTGAAGCTGGAAGCACTTGGAATCTGTTTATTGCAGAAGCTTTTAGCAACATGGGAGCAACTAACGCTCTGCTAGGGCCACTTGCAATACTAGCTTATGTACTTGCAGCTATAGTAATTCTTCAACTTGTGAAATCAATAGTTGTTGTTGTTAGAGATTGAAACTAATCTCTTAACCTCTTTTTATTGATAATTGCTTTATTGGTTATTTTGTACTTTGCTATGACAATGAGAGTACTATTGAACCAGCTACAATGAATAATACTCCAATTAGCTGCGGCAGAGAAATCTTCTCTTTTAAGAAAAACCCACCTAGTAGCATTACAATAAAGGGAGAAATCGAGGATAGAGGGGTACTAATTCCAGCTCCTATAAGCTTTACAGCTGTAAAAAATGATATGCCACCAGCACACCAAGCAACAGCTCCTCCAAAAGCTAGTATTCCTGTTTCCTTATGCATAGGAAATAATTCCTTGATAATATTTTTTTTCAAAATGATAGCTCTAATAAGTACAAAAAGTGCTGCACCTGCAACCATCAAACCATTTCGAATTGCCATCATTGAGATGACTTCAACGTTCGGATCTAGTAACAATAATCGAGTAAAGAAAATCGTACCACCCCAAAAGAATGCAGCAAGGAAAGAAAGAATAATTCCAAGAAGCATTTTGTTCTTTTTGTCGTTTTTCGTCTCTTCTGATTCTTCCAAAAGATTATTTTGTTCAGTTCTACTAGCACCTCTTTGGGAGAAGTAAGATATACAAATAACTCCACACGCTATAACTAATGTACCAACAATAATTTGCCATGTAATTTCATCAATTTGTGCAAAAAGGAGACCGATTGTTGTGAAAAGTGGATAAATTGCTGTTACTGGTTGTGCTATTGAAACATCAATTTTAGTTAAAGCAAATAAAGAGAAAAAATCACCAAGAGCAATAAAAATAACTGCTAAAATCAACCAAATGTAATTCTGATTACTGAAAAGTAGTGATAAAGAGGAAGTACCAAACAAACCCCAACCTAAGAGTACAAGAAGTGGAACTGCAAATAAGCCTTTTAGGTATGTAGCAGAGAGAGGATCAGTATTTTTCACTCCCACTTTGAAGATAACCATAGAGGAACCCCAAGCACAAGCAGCTGTAAATGATAGAACTATCCCTATGGCCAATGACATTGGCTTTAGATTTCAAGGTAGATAAAAAAAGTTGTCGTATGTATGATTCAGTTTTACAGATATTTCAAATGAACAAAACCAACTTATTTTAATCAATATATTTTTAATGGTTCTTAGTTCTATTTTTCTGATATTAATGAGCAGAAACATACCAATTAAAGTGGAAAGAAAAGAAGATGTCCCAAATTTTTATGCAGAAAGCATTCAAATGGTTCATTCAATAGCAGGATTCAAAATGATAGTCTTCCGAGATAAAGCTGAATATGCAGTAGACCCAAGTATAGGTCCTGATGCTTTAATACCAAGATCAATTATTAAAGAGATTATCGCTGAAGTCAGTTTTTCTCCTCACCAGTTGAAAATTCTCTCGAAGGTAGTAAATGACCAATTGAAAGCATATGAGTCTAGATTCGGAGAAATCGCTCTTCCTGACCATCCCAAAAAAGCTGATAATACTTCAGGTCACTACATCTAGATTTTCATCAGATTTTTCTATTGTATCTATTGTGTTCAATAATTCTTCTAAGCTGAAAGGCTTCCTAAGAAAGTGAGGGATTCCTAAATCTCGTACTTGATCTTTTGTTATAGTATCATCAGCTGAAGCAATTATAATTTGATTTTTTAACAAAGGAGAAATCTCAATCAAACGTAAAGCAACATCTAAACCTGATTTTTCAGGAATTCTATTATCAATCAGAAAAACAATATCATGCAGCTCTTCCTTTATAGACTCGATCTCTTCAAGTGCAACCTTCCCACTTGAAACTATCCTTTTTATTTCTATACCTTCTCTTTCGAAAAGCAATTTGTATAAATTGCTAATATCTTTCTCATCTTCAATAATATATATCCTTTTCATAGAATAACCAATAGACCGTTAAAACCATTAGAAATGGCAAATTATTAAATATTTCGTAAGTGTTACTCGAATTTGAATAAAAAGAGTTTAAGTAGATTTTCGAGAATTAGCATAAGATATATTAATTACAAAAACTATAATGGGATACATGAGATTACGAAAATCCTTCGTAACTACATTCATTATATGC